>JAFARV010000555.1 GCA_019245255.1 Acidobacteriaceae bacterium
TACCCGGTTACTATGGCGCAAGCCACCCCGATCAGTATTTTTTCCTGGACGATTCTCGTGCCACGTTTTAAGTTGGAAAGTGAACTCTATGTTTGAGAGCGACGGGTATGTCAACATTCGCGATTGAAAAAAACACACGCACGCGGCCGTTAGCGTCCGAGCTCAGCCCAGAACAAATTCGGAGCACCGTAGAAGACGAGCTCCGGAATATACCGTTTATTGACGTTCACACGCACTTGTTCATGCCTTCCCTCGGACAGCTCGGGTTGTGGGGCATCGATGAGCTGCTGACCTATCACTACCTCGAGGCGGAATTGTTTCGCTCATCTAGAGTGGCGCCAGCCGAGTACTGGACCTTGAACAAGCAGCAGCAGGCGGATCTCATCTGGCAGACGCTGTTCGTCGACAACCCGCCGGTATCGGAATCCACGCGGGGTGTTGTGGCTGTGCTCAACGCGTTCGGGCTGGATACGCGCACGCGGGATTTGAAACAGGCTCGCGAGTTCTTTGCTCAACGAGAGCTCGCGGCGCACATCCGCTCTGTCTTCAAGCTGGCCGGCATCAGCGAAGTGGCAATGACGAACGACCCACTAGACCCGCAGGAGGCCGAGGCGTGGGAGGCAGGAGCAGCACCCGACCCGCAGTTCAAGGCCGTGATCCGGCTGGATCGTCTTCTCGACAAGTGGGCGGAATACGTGCCGAAGATATTGTCGAAGGGATATCTCGTGGATGTGGAGATGAGCGTCAATGCTCTGACTGAGGTGCGCCGCTTCCTCCACGACTGGGCGCAGACAATGAATCCCGTCTACATGGCGTGTTCGCTTGAAGACACTTTTCAGTACCCGGAAGATAGCCCCCGAGCCAAGCTATTGACCCGCGCTGTACTGCCGGCCTGCCGCGAACTCAACATCCCGCTTTCGTTGATGATCGGAGTGCGGCGTCAAGTCAACCCGACGATTCGTTTAGCCGGCGATGCGGCGGGCGTGGCGGATTTGCGTGCAGTGGAGCGTATGTGCTCGGCGTTTCCAGACAATCGCTTCCTGGTCAGCGTGCTCAGCCGCGAGAATCAGCATGAGCTGTGCGTCTATGCGAGAAAATTTGCGAACCTGATGCCGTTCGGATGCTGGTGGTTCCTGAACAATCCTTCGATCGTCGAGGAGATCACGCGTGAGCGAATTGAAATGTTGGGGACCACGTTCATTCCGCAGCATTCCGATGCGCGCGTGCTGGAGCAGGTGATTTACAAATGGAGGAATACGCGGCGTACCATGGCGCCGATATTCACGAACAGCTATACGCTGCTCGTCGAGGACGGACGTGCGGTGACGCGGGAAGATATCTGCCACGACATCAAGCGGATGTTCCGAAGTAATTTTGAACGCTGGATTGCGCCCGATGGCGTCAGCTCATCGCGCCCGTAGCTTCTTCTATTAGCGGCCCGCTCGCGCGCTCTTCCCGGTCTTAGATGACTCTAGCGCCATTTTCATAACGGCAATTTCGTCTTCGAGCCTTTCGAGAACGTCCATGCAGTGATGGCAGACGAGCAGGTGCTCTTCGATTCTCGCCTCGTCGCAAGCGTGCTTCAGAATGTAGCGCTCCAGCTCTTCTTCGTCTATGTGCTCCACGTTACAGGACACCCTTAAGTAGATAGTGGCAAAACTGCATCCCGGCGACAATACGCTTAAATTCCTTACTAGTACTGGTCTACGGCAGTACTGGGGTTGAGCGCAGGCATCGGCTGGTTACGACATGCCGGGCTGAGGTTCCAGGCACTTAGCAATCAGCAGTGTAATATCGTCGTGCTGTTCCTGGGCGCTGAAGCTGCGCACGTCGGCGAGGATGGATGGAATCATTTCAGCCGGACAATGCTCGGCGTATTGCTTCAGGCATGTGAGCAGGCGGTCTTCACCAAAGTCTTCACCGGCGTCATTGAAGGATTCCGTTATGCCATCGGTGTACAAAGCCAGAACGTCGCCTGGAAGGAGTTCGCATTCTCCGGTTGAGCAGTCCCACTGTTGGAATAATCCGAGGACTGTGGCGGTAGGGGCTAAACGCTCGATCGACTGATCGACATGGAGGAGAAGGCCTGATAAGTGACCGCAATTCACATAGCGCAGGCGGCGGAGATTGCCATCGTACTCGCCGAAAAAGAGCGTGGCGTAGGCGCTGGGACTCGTATTCTCAAAGAAAAGCTGATTGACAGACCGTAGCAGCCCCTCGGGCTGGTCACGCGAAACCGCACATTGACTGCGTAAGTGTGCCTGCAGGTTAGCCATCAGAAGTGAGGCTGCGATCCCCTTGCCGGCAACATCGCCCACGACGAGACCGATGCGTTCCTCGCCTAATGCTAAGAAGTCGTAGTAATCACCGCCTACGTGCCGAGCTTGCGCACATGTCCCCGCGTATACGAGTCCAGCGCATTGAGGACACTGTTGCGGAAAGAGTCGGGACTGGACTTGTCTCGCTACATCCAGTTCATACGCAAAGCGGCGATCGGCCTCAAGTCTCTCAGCGTGCGCGCGCCGCTGCGCCTCAATGGCAGCGGTGACCGCGTCGAAGCTAACCAAGGCGAACGAGTTCCGGTCGATATCTTCGAATCGGGTGAATACTTCTCCCCAGATCGGAACTTGGCCTTTAGAAGCAGGCGGAGCGGAGGCATCACCAGCCACGTCGATCTCGTACTTGACGCGCCGGAGCCGAGGCGGATGGCGAAAGCGAACTCCGCGATTGCTCCAGTCACGGAACTTGCCGAGCACGTCTTCGGTTACAAAGACGACGCGCGTTGCCCGGCCGATCAGCTTGCGATCGGCAGATTCCGGTTTGGGTTGGATGAGGGTCAGTACGGCGGTGCCATTGGGCGGAGAGACTCCGAGCCAACGTTCCCCCGACTGGAGCCGCGCATCGAAGACCAGCTCGAATCCAAGCGTGTCGAGATAGAAGGCGAGGCTGCGTTCCTGGTCGCGCACGAAGATGTGAACCGAGTGCAGTCGAAGATCGGGATGCTGGCGATCGGACGAGCCGCCGTTCGAGGTTTCGGGGATGGCACGGGCAAAACCGCTCATCTCCGGTGATTATAGATGGACAGTCATACATGTGCTGAGACGATTCAGAGGCGAGCGACGTGGCCGCCTCTGAGCTTTTCGTTGTGCGTTTATTGGCAGGGTTTCGGGCTGCAGGGAATAATGTGGCAACGGCCGCTGCTCAACAATCCGTCGAAGTAGATGTTGCCCTCAGGCCCGCTTGTGTAGAACACGTCAAACGAATAGAGGGAGCCAGCCAGACCGGGAGGGCATTCCGGATTCGCACTGAGCAGTGCGGGCGTAAAGCCAGTTACGAGTGGACGGGGAGAAATCGGACCAGGGCTCCAGGTACCCGCTACGGTGTCGTACTTCCAGAGGTTGATTTCGCCGCTTGTAAATGCAATATAGAGCCCGCTGCTTGCCGAAAACGGCAGGTTGTACACGCCCAGGGCGGGGGCTACGTTCGATGCCGCTCCGACGGGATGGGCCGGCGACCACACACCAGTGCTCAACGCGAGGCTCGCGAAGTTCAATTGATTGCTTGAGCCGACCCACGCCACATAGAGATTGCCGTTGAACAGTGCGAGCGACGGCCCTGTTAACGGGTTCGCGGTAAACGGGGTTGTTTGCGGGGCAGACCAGGAATGGGCGTATGTCGCATATTGGATAGCGCCGTTCGCGGCGGTCCATGCGGCGAATAATGTCGAGCTGTCCCCGGTGAGAGCCGGTGCTGCTTTGGTCTGAGCGCCTGGCAAGAGTGTTGTCGGCGGCGTCAATTCCGTCCCACTCAGGGATGAGTAGTAAATGAAATCAGCGGAGGATAGGGGTGCGTTTCCTCGAATCGCGAGGTAAACTGTGCCACGCGCGGCAGCAAGGGCAGGCGCCACTCGGGTGAACGTGCTGCTGAATACCGTCGGAGTTCCGCCGAGCGTTGTGTATGCAACGTGGTAGCCCAGGTTTTCCGGCTGCGGCTGAATCCCGGCCCACGCGATGTAAGTTGTGCCGCCCAAGGCGGCGACAGCAGGACCGGCGCTGCTTTGCGCTTGCGGCACTTCGGTCTGAGCCATTGCAGCGCTCGACAAAATTGACAGAAGAACAACGCCGGAGATGGAGACACTACGGACTGAATTATTCATGATGATCCTTTCCTGATCTGGCATGTGCGCAAAGACGCGATCGCTTTTTGCTCGGTCGATCCAATCTTGGCGCTCAGTTAAGGAAGCGGCACTTTTCGAAGAACTCCGCCAGGAAGCGGGAAGTTTTCCTGCTTAGTATATTTGCCTGATCGCCTGATCAACGCCGCCCGAAACATTAACCGGCCGTGCTCCCGTTCAACTTTAGCCGCGCAGGTCAGGGCGGCTTCACAGGTTTGAGCGCAGCGGTGCAGACAGTGCTCGAAGAGGATCCTACGGCGGACATGTGTTTGTCTTGCGGGGGGCGGCGTGGCGATCTGGGTGAAGTTGTTGTGGTGGGATGGCGACGGGCTCTGCCTATTCGCGAAGCGACTGGAACGTGGACGTTTCGTTTGGCCGCAAGCTGACAGCGGACCCGTGTCACGTACTCGGGCACAGTTATCTGGCGGGTCAGGTTTCAGTTCGTAACGGAAGCCTGTCCCTATATGTTATTGTATATACGCCAGCTTGGGCCATATGCAATTGCATATTAAAACGAGCAGGAGGAGTGCAGGTCTGCCGGAAGCACTGCGCGCGAGCTTGACTGAAATGCGCCGAGCGCGAGGTTGGACACAGGCTGAGTTGGGACGCCAAGTCGGCCTGCCGCAGGTCCACATCTCGGCAATCGAAAACGGAAAAGTTGTGCCACGGTTCAACACCCTGCTCGACCTGGTCCGGGTGCTCGATTACGACCTCTTACTCGTACCCCGGCCTCTCGTACCAGCCGTCCAGGCGATAATTCGCGATTATCGCCGCCCAGGCGCAAGCACCGACGCTGACGAGGGCGAACGTCCTCTCTACGCGACGGAC
>JAFARV010000561.1 GCA_019245255.1 Acidobacteriaceae bacterium
GCAAATCCCGCAATCAGCGACGGCAGCGATTCAATAATGAACAACCACTGCCAGCCGCGCAGGCTGCCCATAGAGTGCGCGTTTTCCAGGATCCAACCGGAAATTGGCCCCCCGATCACTCCCGACAGCGGGATCGCCGTCATGAACGCCGCGACCATCTTGGCGCGGTACTTGCTTGGGAACCAGAACGTCAGATACAGGATCACACCCGGAAAAAATCCCGATTCCACGATGCCCAGAATGAACCGGACCAGATAAAACTGGTTGGCCGACTTGACCAGCATCGTGCAGCCCGAGACGAACCCCCAAACGATCATGATGGGACCCAGCCAGTACTTCGCGCCGATCTTCTGGAGCGCCATGTTGCACGGGACTTCAAAAAAGAAATAGCCGATGAAAAAAATGCCCGCGGCTGCGCCATATACCGCGTCGCTTAGCCCGAGATCGTGTTTCATCTCCAGGGCGGCGAAACCGACGTTCACCCGGTCTATATAGGCGAAGATGTAGCAGAGAAACAGAAACGGAATCAGCCGCAGTGTGACCCGCCGGTAGGTCCGCTTCTCAAATTCCGGCGTGAAATCGTGCTGCGAGACCGCGGGCTTCACTGCGCTGCTCATTTGAGTCCAAGCTTATCGCGCTGTCCACCCACCGTCGATCACGATATCGGTCCCCGTGATGAAACCAGCCGCATCCGAGCACAAATAAGCCGCCAAAGCGCCGATCTCTTCCACCTTGCCCCAGCGCCCGACCGGGAGGCTCGCGAGAAACTGTGCGTTGGCCTCCGGATTGTGCATCACGGCGTAATTCATCTCCGTGCCAAACGGCCCTGGGCTGATCCCGTTCACCGTAATCCCGTCACCAGCCACCTCGAGTGCCAATGCCCGCGTCAGTCCCAGAAGCGCGGTCTTGCTTGCCGAATACGCGCTGCGGCCCGGAAGAGACACATGGCTCATGATCGATGTCAGATTGATCACCCGCCCGTATCCGGTTCCCTTCATGGCCGGAACAAACCGCCGGCACATCAAAAAAACGCTCGTCAAATTCGAATCCAATACGGAGCGCCATTCCTCGAGCGTGAAATCCGCCAGGTTCTTCCTGATGTTGATCCCGGCGTTATTGATCAGAATCTGCGCCTTGCCAAGGCGCTCCGATATCTCGCCGTGCAAACGATCGACCTCAGCCTCTTGACTCACGTCCGCCGTGAATACATGCGCAGTTCCGCCGGAGGTGGCTATCTCGTCGCTTACGATGTTGAGCTTTTCCACGTCCCGAGCGACCAGCGCCACGATTGCGCCTGCGTCTGCGAGCGCCATTGCCATCGCCCGGCCAAGGCCCCGGCTTCCGCCTGTGATTACGGCAATCCTGCCGGTGAGAACCGGCGCGGGTGGTGTTTGTGCCATCTTTCTCCTGTTGACCCAAGCCATCCTATCGTGCGAACTTGGGCGGCGTAGCTTTCGTATACTAACCCAGCATGCTGAAGACGTTTCTTCTGTTCGCAATGTCGACTGTGCTGGCGCGCGCGGACGTCTCGACCACCCGGTTTGAAAAGCTCATTCAGGATCGGGTTGCCAACAAGACCTTCATGGGAAGTGTTTTGGTCGCGAAAGGCGATGAGGTCATCTTCGACAAGAGCTATGGCTCGGCAAATTTGGAGTGGGACGTCCCGAACACTCCGGATACGAAGTTCCGCGTCGGCTCCGTCACCAAGCAGTTCACGGCGGCCTCCATTCTTCTGCTTCAGGAACACGGAAAACTTAGCATCGACGATCCGGTAAAGAAGTACTTCACGGACGCGCCGCCCGCCTGGGACAAGATCACACTCTTTCACTTACTCACTCATACGTCAGGTATTCCCAGTTACACCGACGTCCCGAACGTCATGGAGCTCGTGGCCCAACCCACCACGCCGAGGAAACTGATCGATAGCTTCAAAAGCAAGTCATTGCTATTCGAGCCCGGGACTAAATGGAAATACAGCAACTCCGGATATATCGTGCTCGGCTACATCATCGAAAAAGTGAGCGGCGTGACCTATCAGCGGTTCCTTGACGAAAACATCTTTAAGCCGCTGGGGATGAAGGACTCGGGTTACGACTCGAATACCCAAATCATCAAGTGTCGTGCATCTGGTTACGAATCGCGCGGAGGAACGTTCCAGAACGCACCCTACATCGACATGAGCGAAACGTACTCGGCTGGGTCTATTTACTCGACCACGCATGACTTGCTCCGTTGGGAGCGCGCTCTGTTCGGCGCCAAATTGTTGTCGCAGGCTTCGCTCCAGAAGATGACCACACCCTTCAAAGACGAGTACGGTTTCGGGCTGTTTATCCGGAACCTGAACGGCCGCCGCGAAATTGAGCACGGTGGGGACATCAACGGGTTCAACACCGATATGGCGTTCTGGCCGGACGATCAACTCACGGTAATTGCACTGGGCAATGTCAATGGCTTTGCCCCTGACGGCATTGTTCGCGACCTTTCCGCTTCTGCGCACGGCGAGCAAGTGACTGCAGCGTCCGAACGTAAGGAGATCACACTCGCCCCGGACGCATTAAAGCCTTATGTAGGACGGTACGACACCGATCAAGCGCCGGGAATGCATCTGGACATCACTCTCGAAAAAGTCCACCTGGAAGCCCAGCTTAGCGGCCAACCGAAGTTTCCCATCTTCGCCGAAAGCCCGACTCGCTTCTTCTGGAAAGTTGTCGACGCGCAGATCGATTTTGCGAAAGATGCTTCCGGAAAAGTTACAGGCGGGACCTTACATCAGGCTGGCAGGGACTTGCCGTGGAAGAAAACGTCCGATGAAATTCCAGCCGTGCAGCATAAGGAGATCACTCTCACTCCTGAGCAGATGAGCGCTCTGGCCCGCGCCTATCAAGTTGCAGCCGGCACCGAAATGAACATCACCGTCGACAATGGACATCTATACGGGCAAATCACGGGACAGCCGAAATTTGAGCTCTTCGCCGAATCACCTACCCACTTGTTCCTCAAGGTCGTTGACGCGCAGATGGATTTTGACCTGGATGCCTCCGGCAAAGCCACAAAATTCACGCTGCACCAGGGCGGCCGCGACTCTGTCTGGACGCGGGAATAAGTCATTCCAAAACGGCTAGAATGGCGGTCGTGCGAGTATTTGCGTTCTTCCTCCTGTGCGTAGCCCTGGCATGGGGCGGGACTCTGAAGCTGTATCTCAAAGACGGCGGCTATCACATCGTCCGCGAATATCACGTCGAAGGTGACCGCGTCCGGTTTTACAGCACCGAGCGCGGCGAATGGGAGGAGATGCCGGTCGATTTGGTCGACCTTGCTAAAACGCAAAAGGCCGAAAAGTTCGAACAGGAAGAGAACGCAAAGGAAGAGCGGCAGCAGGACGAAGAGGAACAGGCCGAACGCGCCCTGAAAAAAGAGATTGCCTCGGTGCCGATGGAAACGGGTGCGTACTTCAACGTCGACGGGCAGGTGAAACAGCTTGAAGCGGCTCCGTATCAGGTAATCACGAACAAGAAACGGCAGACTCTCAAGATGCTGTCCCCCATTCCGCTCGTCGCCGGCAAAGCCAGCGTGGTTATCCAAGGCGAGCACTCAAAATTCGTCGTGCACGATGAACGGCCAACCTTCTATTTCCGCCCGGAAAAAGAAGAGAGCTTCGGTATTATCCGCGTCGAGCCGAAAAAGAATGCCAGAGTGGTCGAGAATGTCGGCATTGTCCCTGTCTCAAACGAAGCCTATGAAGACCGAAAGCTCATCGAAGTTTTTCAACAGCAGCTTGCCGGCAATCTCTATAAGGTCTGGCCCGAAAAGCCGCTTGAGCCGGGCGAATATGCCGTGATCGAATACGGCGAGAGCACTACCAAAGATGACCTCGAGCTGTTCGTCTGGGATTTCGCGTACCGTCCAACTGCGACCGCGGCAGCGAAATAGCTACTCGTAGCGGAGCGCCTCGGCCGGTGCGATCCGCGCTGCGGTCCTCGATGGATGCAGCGTGGCAATGAAGCTTGTAAGAAGAGCCAGACCCGCAACCCAAACTCCATCCGTCCAGTGACTTTGGAACGGCACATAACTAAGCGCGTAAATCTGTTCATCTAACTTCAAAAAGCGGTACTTATCCAACACAGCGGTGAGCGTGAACCCGAGCGATAAGCCGATACACGCGCCTACTGCTCCAATAATCAACCCTTGAAGCACAAATATACGCTGTATCTGCTCTCGCCGCGCTCCCATCGACATCAGAATCGCGACGTCGCGATACTTCTCCATGACAAGCATTACCAGGACCACCAAGATGTTCAACGCCGCGATGAGCTCAATCAGCGCTACCGTGATTACACTCACCGTCTTCTCGAGTTTCAGCGCGTTCAGAAGCGAATGGTTCTGATCCATCCAAGTCGTCGCAACCAGCTTGGGGCCAATCACCCGAGTCGCGTCGCCCGCCACCTCACGCGCTTTGAAAATATCGTCGACGCGCAACTCAATACTATTTACGACGTCTGTCAGATCCAGCACTCGTTGCGCTGCGGTGAGTGTCGTAAATGCCCAGGTGGAATCGATGTCGTACAGCCCGGTTTCGAAAATTGCGGCAACGCGGAATCGGTACACCTCGGGCGCCAGACCGAGCGGCGTTAATTGCGTCCCAATCAACGATATCGGCCCGTCAACAGTAACATTGGTTTGTTCCGCCAATCGAGAGCCAATGATGATGCTGCGCTCGCGATCCGGCGAATCGAACGACGCCAGTGAACCCGCTTTTAAATGCCGCAGCAATTCAGGAACGCCTGCACCGTCCCCCAGCGGTACGCCCTTCAAGACTGCGCCCCAGCCGATTAGCGGACCTTTAACGGCAACTTGCCCATATAACCCTGGTGTCGCGCTGACGACGTGAGGCAGGGCTCTTAATTTCGGGACCAATTCTTCCCAACCAGCTATCCCGTATCCGGGCGTCTTTTCCTGAATGCTGACGTGAGCGGTTGCGCTCAGCAATGTGCCCTGCAGCGTACTTTGGAATCCATTGTTAATGGCGAGCGCCACAATGAGTGCCATCACTCCTGCGGCCACGCCCAGAATCGAAATGACCGTAATGACCGAAATGACAGTCTGCTTGCGCTTCGCACGAAGATAGCGAAGCGCAACCATCCACTCGAATCGCGAAAGAATCACGGCTCGAGTTGACGCAACCGCTCGGCAATGCCGATATCACCTTCCGGCCGCAGCAGCGGAAACAGGATTACATCGCGGATTGACTTCGAGCCGGTCAGAATCATCGTGAGCCGGTCGATTCCGATTCCCTCGCCGCCGGCCGGCGGCATTCCGTACGACAAGGCCCGAATGTAATCCTCGTCCATCACATGCGCCTCTTCGTCGCCCCCGGCCTTGCGGGTAAGCTGCTGCTCAAATCTGCGCCGCTGCTCCTGTGGGTCGTTTAGCTCAGAAAACGCATTCGCGATCTCCATTCCCGCGATGTAGATCTCGAAACGCTCTACAAACTCAGGTTCATCGGTTTTGTTTTTCGCCAGCGGCGAAATCTCTACCGGGAAGTCGTAAATAATTGTCGGTTGGAATAACTGACCTTCGGCGTGCCGTTCGAAAATATCAGCCAGCGCCGCACCTGGCGCGCTTTCTTTTGAATGCCTGTGCAGCCAATCGGGATCCAACAGATTATCGAGCGAGGGCTTCTGTTCCTCCGGCCAGAACTCGATGACGGCTTCTCGCATAGAGAAGCGCCGGAATTTCGCAAAGTCTATCTCACGCCCCTCGTAACTTACCTTGGTAGATCCGGTTGCGTCCTCAGCTACTTGAGGCAATAGCTCGCATGACAACTCAATCATGTCCCGGTAATCCGCGTACGCCTGATAGAACTCGAGCATTGTGAACTCCGGGTTATGACGGGTAGATACGCCTTCATTCCGGAAATTCCGGTTGATCTCGTACACGCGCTCAATTCCG
>JAFARV010000403.1 GCA_019245255.1 Acidobacteriaceae bacterium
GCGCGTTCGATTTGATGTTCTCCACCGAATAGCCGACCATCGAAGCCGTAGCCGGATTTGTGCCGTGCGCCGAATCCGGCACGAGAACCTTCTTGCGGGCACCCCCGCGCGTTTCAAGCAGCGCGCGAATCATCAGGATGCCTGTGAACTCACCGTGTGCACCCGCTGCGGGCTGCAAGGTGACCGCATCCATACCGGTGATCTCGGTCAAAGCCTGCTCCAGTGCCGCGATCACCTCCATCGATCCCTGCGATAACGATTCCGGCGCGTACGGGTGATTCCAGGCCAATCCCTCCGTTCTCGCGACCAGCTCATTCACGCGCGGATTGTACTTCATCGTGCAGGAGCCGAGCGGATAAAGCCCGAGATCGATGGCGTAGTTCCATGTCGAAAGACGCGTGAAGTGACGGATAGCGTCAACCTCGCTGACCTCAGGAAAGCCTTCAATCTCGTCGCGCACGTTTTCTGCGCCTAGCGCCTCTGCCGGGTCAACATAGGGCACGTCCAGTTCGGGCAGTTGGTAACCGATTTTGCCGGGAGAACTGTGCTCAAACAGTAGAGGCTCATCCTGAACGATATGCGGCAGAGCCTTTTCAATCATTGCTTCGCTCCGAATGCAGCCGCCAGCGCGTCCATGTCGGCACGCCTGCTCATTTCAGTCGCGCAAATGAGCAGGCAGTCCTTTAGTTCCGGATAATAGCGTTCGAGCGGCAGGCCGCCGATGATCTTCCGTCCGAGTAAATCTGCATTAATTGCGTCTGGCGTCTTGCCGTTGGTGCGCGCAACAAATTCATTGAAGAACGGCGCGTCAAATTGTAACGTCAACTTACTCGCGAGGTAATGCGCTTTCGAAAGATTCTGCTCGGCTAAGTCGCGCAACCCCTGCTTACCGTAAATCGTCATAAAGACCGTCGCCATAAGCGCGAGCAGAGCCTGATTCGTACAGATATTCGACGTCGCCTTCTCCCGGCGGATATGCTGTTCGCGTGTGGCAAGCGTCAGGCAAAAAGCGCGGCGGCCGTTCGCGTCCGTCGTTTCGCCAACCAGCCGTCCCGGCATCTGGCGAATGTACTGTTCGCGGGTCGCTATGATGCCCACGTACGGTCCGCCATAGCTGGGGGAAATTGCGAAGCTTTGGAGCTCGCCTACAACGATATCTGCTTCTCGCGGGGGCTCAATTAACCCTAGTGCGACGGGTTCTGTGAATGTGGCGACCAGAATCGCGCCTGAGTTTTTAGCAAGTTGCTTGATTTCGCCAAGCTGCTCCAGAATCCCGAAGAAATTAGGCGTTTGGAGAATGACCGCCGCCACTTCGTTCGATAACTTTTGTTTGAGATCATTCAGGTCGAGGCGCCCGATCGAATCATACGCAAGTTCCTCCACCGGAAAGCCCTGATGCTGGGTGTATGTCTTCAGCACCTCGCGATACTCGGGATGCAGGGTGCGTGCGACGAGTATCTTGTCCCGACCTGTAATGCGAACCGCCATCATTGCCGCTTCCGGAACAGCAGATGACCCGTCATACATCGACGCGTTTGCCACGTCCATGCCGGTTAACTGACAGATCATCGTTTGAAACTCGAAAATACTGGTAAGCGTCCCCTGTGAGATCTCAGCCTGGTAGGGAGTATAAGAGGTTAGGAACTCGCCTCGCGAGACGACTGTGTCGACGAGAACGGGGCGGTAGTGGTTGTAAACACCGGCTCCCAGGAAGCAAGCATAGCCGTTTGCGTTTTGGGCTGCGAGCTCCCGGAAATATTCGATGATTTCATACTCGCTCTTGCCGTCGGCGATGTTCAGGGTCCCTTTGAACCGCACATCTTCGGGCAGATATGAGATTAGATCCTCTTCAGAATCAGCACCAATCACCGCCAGCATTTCGCGGCGCTCGGAATCGGATTTCGGTAAGTAGCGCAACTAGTTCTGTCAACTCCATTGAGAGCGCCGGGTCTATTCGGAGCCCAGGTATTTTTGATAATCTTCCGCAGACATCAGCGCATTAAGTTCAGATGCATCCGCTAGCTTAACCTTAGCCAACCACGCCTCGCCATGAGGATCCTGATTGAGCTTTTCCGGTTGTTGAGCAAGCAGATCGTTTACTGCCAGAATTTCACCTGAGATTGGCGAGTAGATATCCGAAACCGCTTTGACCGACTCAACTGACCCGAGCGTATCGCCGTGCTTAACCTTTGATCCGACTTTTGGGAGAGCGACGAAAACAATATCCCCAAGCTCATGCTGCGCGTGGTCCGTTATGCCAACCGTTGCAGTATCTCCATCGGCACTTACCCATTCATGTTCTTTCGTATATTTGTAAGTATCCGGATAACTCATGTCTTGAGCCTCTTATAAAAAGGTGTAGGCACAGTTACTGCCCCGGTTGGATTTTCGCGGATCATCACGTGAATCGGCACGCCGGGTACGGCTTTGTCAGCAGGCAGATATCCGAGTCC
>JAFARV010000586.1 GCA_019245255.1 Acidobacteriaceae bacterium
GAGGATCCCTACGACTTACTGACTGCGAGAGAAAGGGAAATGCTGCAACTGATCGCTGAGTTGAAAGGAAGCAAAGAGATCGCGGAACTTCTTGGCGTCAGCCCTCATACCGTAGATACCCATCGCGCTAATCTCATGCAAAAGCTGAACGTACACAGCATTGCGGAGTTGATTCTTTATGCAGTCCGCAAAGGCGTCATCAGCTAGAGCTTCAGAATGCGGTGAAGACATCGACCGGCGAAACAGCTGCTTCAGCCCTGTGACTTATAGTTCCCCAGGGCACGTGCGGCGGTCACCTGCTGTTCGGAGAGATAGTTCAACGGCGCAGATGGATTTATGCGCTGCACGATCTCGGCGAGACCGGCAAGCGTCAGATACTCGGCGGTTGTCATCCGCGGTGAGATCAGAACGCCCCGCTCGGGAACGATGAGAAAGGGCAGGGCAGTATCGGCTGGATCGGTCGCGAATGTGTTCCAGGCGCGGCTTCCGCCGAGAAAAATCTCCTGGCAAGGATATAGCACGCCGCGGCTCAGTATCGATCGAGAGGCCGGGTCCATTGCAAGGGAGTGAATGATAGGCCGGTCAGGCAGAATCCAGCCCGACGCGGCGGCCAGGTCCTGGAGCCCGGACGCGTCGACCGGTGGCGCTGCGCGCGGCGGAACGGCCAATGCATCGTGAACACGATATATAAGAGATTCGACCTCTCCGACCGTATTTCCGCAGACGGTCAAGCCGTGGTTTCCGAGCACAAACACGTTCGCCTCGCCGGAGCGCTCGACGGCGCGCATCACTTGGCAGGCGAGCGGCAAACCCGATGGCACATAAGGGATCCATTCCCACGAGATGCCGGAGAGGCGATCCTGCAGTACTTGCTGCGGCCTGGCGCAAACAGCGGCGGCAATCGCATGGACAGAGTGTATGTGAGCAACGACTCTGTGCGGTAGCACGGCATGCATCCCGCTCTCAATTGAGGGTTGTAGACCGGGCGGACCTTCCGGCAAGACTGCCGCAGTCATGCTGTCCGTCCGCCACACGCAATCGCGTGCCAGGCCCAGATCGAGCGCTACGAACGTAGGCCGGTGCCCGGCATCCTGGAGCCACGTTCCTGAGGCCTTTATCCACAGGACACCGCCGATTTTGATCGATGTGTTTCCGGTGCTGCCCTGGGTGAGCATCACATCTCGCCCAATCGCTTCCGAGAAGGAAGTGAGCACTTCTATTCCGGTCTTCCGGACGTGAGGAAACGTCTCCGGTAGAAACGTGGTGGACAAAGCTAGCTTATTTTCCTTGGGCCTCAAACCAAAGCCTATCCCCTGGACAAGGGAGAATTCGCTCTTATTTTTTCTAGGCCTGGTTTATCGCACCAGGTTTTTGCGGACGGCATACAGCACAATTTCTGCCGTGTTGTGCAGGTTCAGCTTCTGCATTAGGTTCGTTCGATGACTTTCGACCGTGTACAGACTGACGTCGAGTATGGCGGCGGCTTCCTTGTTGCTTTTACCCTCGGCAAGAAGCTGCAAGACCTCCCTTTCCCGGGCTGTGAGAAGCTCAAAACTGTCGGAAAGGCCTTCGTGCTTTAGAACCCGCATATAATCCTCGAGCAACGTTTGCGTAATCGCGGGACTGAAGAACGGCTTGCCGTCGGAAACGGCCTTAACGGCACGCAGAAGGTCCTCTTCGGCAGACTCCTTCAGGAGGTAACCTTTAACCCCGGCGCTGAGAGCCCGAAGCACGTAGCCTTCGTCGGCGTACATGGTCAGCAAAATGACCTCAACGTTGTCGTTTGCTTTGCGAATCTGCTCGGCGGCATCGATGCCATTCAGGAGGGGCATCGCGACGTCCATCAAGACAACTTTCGGAGCAAGTTCGCCCGCCATCCGGACCGCTTCGCGGCCATTCGAGGCTTCGCCTACCACCTGGAGCTCTGGAAACTGCTGCAGCAGCAACCGAAGCCCCTTGCGGACAACGCCGTGATCGTCCGCGATCAAAACCTTCACTTTCATCGTCTTTTCCGCCACATCCCCAAGCGCAGGCGTGACCATTCCACGCTAGCCTGCTGCGGCAGCAAAACATATCCAGGAAACGGACGAACGCTTCAGATTTAAACCCGTAGAGCCGTCGACTGGACGTTCGCTTCAGCGGCAACAGTCCCAGCGGCAGGTGACCTGTCCGCTGGAAGCGGGAGTTGGATGGCAATGGTTGTGCCGGCGTGCGGCGCCGAAGGAATACTGAGCCTTCCGGTCGGCGACCGGACCCTCTCATCCATCCCGACCAGGCCAAGACCTTCCGTGCGCGGGCTGCCTGGGTGGAAACCCTTTCCGTTGTCGTTCACGTAAGCGGCAACGGTATCGATTTCGCGTTCGACACGCACCGTTACCTTGGTCGCGTTTGAATGCTTGGCGCAGTTTGTCAGTGCCTCCTGAATGGAGCGGTAGAGGCAAATCCGCGAAGCCTCAGGGAGGTCGGCGAAATTTCCGCGAACGTCCGTGGAGGCCTCAATGCCGGTGCGGCGGGAAAACTCTTTGGCCTGCCAACGCAGCGCGGGTGCCAGACCGAGGTCGTCCAGCATCGAAGGACGCAGCAGTAGCGACAGCGTACGGACGCTACGCAGCGCATCCTCGGCCAACGCTTTCACGCTGTTCAGACGTTCTGAGAAGCTGACATCGGCTTCGCCGCGCCACAAACCGCCGAGTTCCATCCGAAGTCCCGTGAGGATCTGGCCGACCTCGTCGTGCAATTCACGTGAAATCGTTTTACGCTCTTCTTCTTGCGCGCGCACGAGCTGGTTGGAAAGCCGGCGCAACTCGTCTTCCGCCTCTTCAGCGCGACGCCGTTCGGTTTCAGACAACCCCTCAATGTGCGCAAGATAGGCAATGCTGAGCCCGGCAATCACCATCCCGAGCACCAGTAGAATCGCGGCCGCTAATGCGGCAAACTGCCACACGCTATGCTGCTGGGCATCGATCTCCTGCTCCGCAACGCGGAGATTAGCTGTGTTCAGCGCGTCGATCTGCTCTGCCAGGCCCAAGACGCTATCACGTTCACCGGTGCGCTGTATCAGCAAGCGCTGCGCGCCCTCATCCGCCCCAGGAGGCTGCAATGCCTCGGCTGCCACGTTCCAAAATACTTTCAATTGCTCGCGTAATTCAGTGAGCTGCGGGTGTTGCGCCTTGGCAAGGAGAGTTTCGAGATCTCTTAATTCAGAGTCGGTCCGCGAGCGCATCCTTGCCAACTGACGCGATGCTTCTCCGCGTGCTGCCGTACCCGGAGGCTGGCGGAACAAGAGCGCGGCGCGATAGACCTCCATCCGAATGTCGGTGATTGCCTGATCGGCTTGGTGGTAAAGCGACCTGGCCTGCTTGGCTTTGACCTCGACACCGGCGGCTTTCCGCGATACCATCCAGCCGAATAGAGGCACCAGCAGCAGAAGCATGCAAAAAGATCCGCTGACAAACGGCCAAATGCGAATTCGCATGGGTTCCTTTACGTCATCATCTCAACAGAGGCGGGCGAGGTGAAACGAATTTTTGCGGGAATTCGTTTTACACTCGGTACGATGTGGAACCGAAAGGCAAGGAGCTGTGCCGTTGCTCTCGGCCTGGTTGGCATGCCCGGAAATCTTCCGGCTCAACAAGCCGGACCTACCGTGCCGGTGCATCTCACTGTCGAATCCGGAACGCCGCTGCGTCTGTA
>JAFARV010000601.1 GCA_019245255.1 Acidobacteriaceae bacterium
AGCAGAATGGCAGCACCCGCCACGCGAAAGCCTTCTTTTCTGACTTGAGTGACCAACGCATTCATCGCTTGGATCGCCAGCAGCGTCGAACTCTCGCGGCAGTCGCGGATCAAAGTTTCCGCCGCTTCACCGGGTAGCTCCTTGGCAGCATGATACGGCTGCCGGGAACCAGCTATACGATGGTCCGCGGTCTCAATCCTTCGGCGTTCCACTACGATCGGTGCAATTGGCGTTCCGGCTACCGCTACTGCGGCCGCCCATCCGGAATGCGCGCGCAGCCCCAACGCGACTGCTTCACTCATTAAAGGTTCCTCCGCGCGGGTCTTCAGAATATCGCAAATGACGCGAATACGTGCCCCGACTCAGGGGAAGAAACCCGCTGCTCCTTCCTCGCTATATTGGGACACATCTGATGTTTTCTTTCGGCTCTCTACTCCTGCGGCATGGTTACTGGTTTCTGTTTACATACGTGTTGGCAGTGGGCATGGGTGCTCCTCTTCCTGCCGATCCGCTTTTGTTGTTTATGGGTGCGATGGTCGGCAACCACCAGTACTCCTTTCTCCCGTCGTTGCTGATCGCCGTTTCCGCATTACTAGTCGCCGACATTTTGTGGTACCAGCTTGGCCGGTTGCGAGGAGGCCGCGTGCTCGGTCTTCTTTGCAAGCTCTCATTTGAACCGGACACCTGCGTGCGCAAGACCGAGGCGGGGTTTGCAAAACATGGCGCCGCCACCTTGCTGTTCGCGAAATTTGTTCCCGGAATCGCTTTGCTTTCGGTATGTCTCGCGGGCGTAAGCAAAATACCCTTTCCGATTTTCCTGCTTGCTGACGTGGCGGGCTGCACGCTGTGGGCTAGTTCTTATTTGCTGCTCGGGCGCGTGTTTCACCGGCAGTTAGACGTGTTGATCGGCTGGCTCGGATTGTTCGGACGCAGGGCAGGTCTAGTCGTACTCGCGCTGCTCGCCATTTACGTGCTGGCGAAATATCTGCAGCGGAGACGGTTTGTCCGAAAGCTGCGCTTGGCGCGCATCACGCCTCAGCAAGCCCTCAATATGATCGAAACCGGACAGCCAGTCACGTTCATCGATTTGCGCCACGCCTCGGACGTGGAACGCAGCGGCATGAAAATCGCCGGCGCATTGCGAGTAGCGGCCGAGGACTTACTCAAAGGCTCTCCACAGATCCCCGAAACCGGTGAGATCATCCTCTACTGCACGTGACCCAACGAAGCTACCAGCGCCCGGGTGGCGCTGCAACTCAAGCGCGCGGGGATTCATCGCGTTCGTCCTTTGGCGGGTGGATTCGAAACTTGGCGGGAACTCGGTTTCCCGCTCGAGTCCGTCAGCGAGCATGCAGTGCTCGGCTCGGAGTAATCCCTGCGAACGTCAGCCGCGGCATCGAATCAGCGGTTCATCGCATCACTTTCTCATGGACGTGCTTGGGTACACAAAGCTGGATCTTTCGCGTCTTCTTCTTCCCATCGAACCCGATGATCACGTGCTGGGCCCGGAAGACGCGCGTTACACGTTGGTCGAATATGGCGATTACGAATGTCCCGATTGCGGCAAGCTTTTTCGAACGCTCGGGGAGTTGCGCGCCGAAATGGCAGACGATCTGCGGCTCGCGTTTCGCCATTATCCCCGCTCCGGACTTCATCCGCATGCCCAGTCTGCCGCGGAGGCAGCCGAAGCCGCAGGGGCGCAAGGGCGCTTCTGGGAAATGCACGACGCATTATTCCAGAACCAGAACGCGCTCAAAACGAAGGATCTCGAACGGTACGCGCAGGGATTGCTGCTCGATATGACGCGGTTCCATTCGGATCTGAAGACTCGAGCCTTTGAGCAGCGTGTTCGCGAAGATTTCCGCCGCGGAGTCGGTAACGGTGTCTACGGAACGCCCGGGCTTTTTATCAATGGGATCCGCTACGATGGTGCACTCGATCGCAATCCGCTGTTTTCTGAATTGAAAAAATCAGGTTAGGCATCCGCGCATCGCGGGTATAGAAAAAGAGGCGATATGGCACGGCCAGTCATTTTGACCATTGACGATGATCCCGACGTGTTGCGCGCCATCGAACGCGATCTGCGGCAGCGCTATAACCAGACGTACCGCATTCTGCGCGCCGAATCCGGGCAAAGTGCTCTCGATCTTTTGCGCCGCCTTCAGCAACGCAACGACCCCGTCGCGCTGCTTGTCGTTGACTATCGAATGGCGCACATGAATGGGATCCAAACCCTCACCGAAGCAATCAAGCTGTATCCGGACTCGAAACGTGTTCTCTTGACGGCCTATGCCGATACCGAGGCGGCGATCAAAGCTATTAACGACGTTCATATCAATCACTACCTGCTGAAGCCTTGGGACCCGCCCGAGCAGCAGCTTTATCCGGTCCTCGACGATCTGCTCCAGGAATGGTTCGTTCGACACAAGCCGCCGTTCGAGGGCGTGCGCGTGCTCGGCACTCGCTGGTCGCCAAAATCCTATGAGATGCGTGACTTTCTTGCTCGCAATCAGGTTCCGTTTCAGTGGCTCGATGCCGACGCCGCAGAGCGCGACCGGGAAGTCGGGCGGTTAGTCGACAGTCTCGGTCCGAAGGCTCCGAAATTGCCGATCGTATTTTTCCCGGACGGCGATCATCTGCAGCAGCCGGGCTGGCACGAAGTGGCCACCAAGCTTGGGCTTCGTACGCGTGCCGGTCTCGAATTCTACGACGTGGCAATCGTCGGTGGCGGACCCGCCGGTCTGGCCGCCGCAGTGTACGGCGCATCCGAAGGTCTCAAAACGTTGATCGTCGAGCGGGAAGCTCCCGGAGGACAGGCAGGGCTCAGCTCGAAAATTGAAAACTATCTCGGTTTCCCGGCTGGTCTGAAAGGATCTGATTTGGCGATGCGTGCCGTGGCCCAAGCGCGGAGGTTTGGAGTTGAAATTGTTTCTCCGCAGGAAGCGAGCGCAATTCGCGTCGATGGTCCCTATCGATATGTGAAGCTCAATGACGGAACAGAAGTCTCCTGCCACGCACTCATACTTGCGACCGGCGTGCAATGGCGCAGCTTGGGCGTTCCCGGCATCGAGCGACTCCAGGGCGCCGGCGTTTATTATGGCGCTGGGCCAACCGAAGCGATCTCCTGCCGCGATGAGGACGTGTACATCGTGGGCGGCGCCAACTCCGCCGGTCAGGCCGCCATGT
>JAFARV010000696.1 GCA_019245255.1 Acidobacteriaceae bacterium
CAAATTCGATAGCAGGACGCAAGCTGTTCGGGCTCGCCGTGCTTTCCATCTCGATATCGCGGACCCACCGCATGAAAAACATACTTCGCGGGGAGCCTGCCTGCTCCGGTGACCACAGCGCTTCCGGTCTCGCAGCGGCCGAGCCGTGCGCGGAGAGCATCGAGTTCACGCATGATCTCCGGACCGCCGGCCCGGTGTATCGCGCCATCGACACCGCCTCCTCCCGCCAGCTGCGAGTTTGCCGCATTCACGATGGCGTCTACGGCAATACGCGTAATGTCACCTGTTTGAAGCTGGATCGCAGCTGCGCCGATCTGTAAGCGGAATGATGAATCGTCCAAGGGCTGCACCTTTCTCTCGCTTGGGCCGGAGAATTGCTGAAATTCTACAGCAATGTGCTGTCATCCAAAACACTGGGAAGTGAATCATGACCAATCGCAAACTCGGCAGCTCGAGTCTCGAAGTCTCACCGATCTGTTTCGGCGGCAATGTCTTTGGCTGGACTGCGGATGAACAAACGTCTTTCCGCTTACTCGACGCCTTTGTCGAGACGGGATTCAATTTTATCGATACTGCGGACGTGTATTCCCGATGGGCTCACGACGGCCAGGGCGGCCAGTCGGAAACCATCATTGGCAAATGGCTTCAGCGGAGTGGCAAGCGCGGCAAAGTGGTGCTTGCAACCAAGGTGGGGATGGAAATGGGCCCGGATAGCAAAGGCTTGTCACGGGCGTACATTCAGCGTGCAATCGATGACTCGCTCCAACGCCTCCAAACCGAGTATGTCGACCTCTATCAGTCGCACGTAGATGACACTGCGACACCGCTCGAAGAGACGCTTTCCACATTTTCAGATCTGATCCGCGCCGGAAAGATACGGGCGATCGGCGCATCCAACTATACCGGCCAGAGGCTTGCGGAGGCTCTTGCGGTCAGTGACGCGAACGGTCTGGCGCGCTATGAGAGTTTACAGCCTTTGTACAATCTCTATGATCGCGCTGAATATGAACGCGATCTGGAACCTGTCTGCGCTCGCGAACACATTGGCGTCATTCCGTACTTCTCGCTCGCCAGCGGGTTTCTGACTGGAAAGTACAAGTCCGAAGCCGACCTCGGCGACCGTGCGCGCGGCAGCATAGTCAAAAAGTACTTGACTGAGCGAGGCGCCAGAGTGATTCAGGCGCTCGAAAGAGTTGCACAAGAGCTCTCTGCCTCACCGGCGCAGGTTGCGATTGCCTGGCTGCTTGCCCGTCCGTCCGTGACGGCGCCGATTGCCAGCGCAACCACCCTCGAGCAATTGGACACGCTACTCAAGGCTGCGGAACTGAAGCTAGACCGGCAATCTATTGAATTGCTCGATCACGCGAGTTCTGAGGCGATGGCCGCGCATTAACGCGAGCATCACGTTACTGCTGTCCGCCGCCCCACCAATATCCAGGTCGAGTGCGAACCTGAAGACCTGGGCGATCGACGACTACTCGGATGTGATGGAAGCCGGGCTCAGCTTTGTTATTGGGGCTGTAGCTCAGCAAATATTGGCTGTTCAGATCCTGTCCGATATCGGTTATTGCGCGCTCCAAGCCGCGTTGATCTGAGAAGTTGTAGAGGTTGCCACCGGTGAAATAGGAGAATGCTTCGGCGGGCGTTCTCTTCAACAGATCGCGAATGCCTCGCATCGCGGGCGGGATCACTTTCAGCCAGTTGCCATCCATCTGCTGTATGACATTGGTGTCGTTTTGCACCTGTCCCCTGGCATTGGGCAGCGCCTCAGGTGGCACGCCGCCGTTCTGCCGGCCAGGATAGCCCGGCTTGGTGAGCAGAGAAGTCTTGATTTTCGACATGTCAACGCAATATACGATCACGTTATCGAACTGAATCTTGTGAATGGCTTCTTCAAGCTTGGTTTCGCTACCCTTGTCGATGTTGCGGCTGAGGAGAATCACCACACGCCGGCGCACGTTCTGCCGGTCATGCCGGCGCAGCATGGTGTCCGCATACATGACGGCATCGATGAGTGCTGCCGTGCTCGACCCGGCCGTGATCTTATGCATGGCGTCATCGAGTTTCCCAGCATCGCTCGTGAAATCCTGTACCACCTGCATGCGATGGTCGAACGCGAGAATGGCCGCATCACCTTCCTGTCCGGTGACAAGACCCTGCAACAACACGCCGGATTTGTTAATTACCGGAAGCAGTGGATCAACTTCCGAATTGGCCTGCACCGCAAGCACAACGGATAACGGCTGTTGCGTGAACTCGGTCGTGATCCTCTGCGCCTTGTTATTGTCAAGAACTTCGAAGTCCTCCTTCTTCAGGCCATTCACGTACCCGTGGCCGTCGGGATCGAGGACAGTCGTGGGAACCAACACATACCGGACACGTTCTCTAATCGTGTACTCATCTGAACCTCCGGCCGATGAAGCGGGTACCGTGGCGTCATCCTCGGTCTTTTCGTCCTTGGAATTGGGAACCGGCTGACCCGGTGGAAGTTTCTGCGGGGCTGGCCCAAGCTCGCCTGGTTGCGGTGGAGGCGCTGGCCGCTCCTCACCCGGGCGGGGCAACTGCGCCCAGGCAACAAAGGCCAGTGCGATTGCAAGAATTGGGACACCGATGCGCAGCCGGCTGCTCATATCTTTTGAGATGTCTACTCGTTCCGGTGAGTTACCGTCACCCTCAGTGTCGCATCCGGTCCTCACCGGAGTGCGCCGTGCGGCCGTTGAGGAGATCGACAATATGCGGCACCAAAGTTTCGACGATCGACAGAGAGTGCAGAGCGCCGCGGGGAGAGCCCGGCAAGTTCACAATTAGCGTACGATTCCGAGTGCCGACCACGGCGCGCGAAAGGACTGAGAATGATGTCTGTTCGAGACCTCGTGCCCGCATCAGTTCCGCGATGCCCGGGATCTCGCGGTCGATTACATCGCGTGTGGCTTCGGGTGTTATGTCGCGGAGTGCAACACCCGTGCCGCCGGTCGTAAGTATCACCGACGCAATCTCGTTATCGCACCAATGACGGAGCCGTTCTGCTATCGCGTCGCGATCGTCGGCCTCGGTGGCGACAGATGCGATGGACCAGGAGAGTTCTTCACAACGCCGGCAAATCGCGGGTCCGGACAAATCTGCTGCTGTGCCTGCGGCAGCAGAGTCACTGACCGTAAGCACTGCCGCCCGGATCATTTGGAGTTCTTCCTCCGGTATACGCCCGATTTGCCGCCGGTTTTTTCGATCAGGTGAATGTCGCGAATCTCGATTCCTTTATCGAGTGCCTTCGTCATGTCATAGATCGTTAGCGCCGCAATCGAGACCGCCGTGAGAGCTTCCATTTCGACTCCAGTGCGCGCGGCCGTCGCTGCCTGCGCTGTAACGCTGATACCGCCTTTCCTGATATCGAAATCGACGCTGACGTGAGTCAACGGCAATTGATGGCAGAGAGGGATGAGTTCAGACGTTTTCTTGGCCGCGCTGATTCCTGCAATGCGCGCGATCTCCAGCGGATTGCCTTTTTTGTTGTCCGGCAAAGCGCGAATCACCTCAGGGCTCATCCTGACGAATGCGTGAGCGATAGCAGTGCGATCGGTCACCTGTTTATCGCTGACGTCAACCATCGAGACTGCGCCTTTTGCGTCGTAATGGGAAAGACGCTTCTTCATAGCTTGGCCATTACGAGAATCTCATCGCCGGCAGCCCAGGCCTCCCGATCGTGACTCGCGACCAGGAACACATTTGCCTTTGAGAGAGCCGGCACATCGCTCGATCCCTGCCACGGGATGTGCGTGATGTGCTGACCGTCGGCACTCAGACTCGCCGGAAGAAAGCGCGTCAATCCGAGCCGGTGATGGAACGGGGCGTCGAAACGTGCTTTGAATAAGGGCAGGATGGGTTGCGTTTCGCCGGCCAGCAGCTGCAGAGCAGCGTGAGGGAAAAGCTGGAACGTCACTAGCGTTGATCCCGGGTTGCCGGGCAGTCCGAAAACTGCTTTGTTCTCCACGGTTGCGAATGAAATGGGTCCTCCGGGCTGAATGCGGACACGCTCGAAATGAAACTCCGCACCCAGCTCTCGCAATGTGGGTTTCACCAGATCGTAGCGGCCTGCCGAAACACCCCCGCTGATGATCAGCATGTCGGCACCGAGTCCTCGCTTCAGCAGTCCCTCTAAAGCTTCGCGTGTATCGCGTGCAACCGGTAGCACTTCCGGCACGCCTCCGCATGATGCGACGAGAGCGGTAAGCATGTACGAGTTAGAGTTGCGGATCTGATGCGGCGCCGGATTGCTTTCAATATCCACAATCTCATCCCCGGTCGCGAGGATCGCGACACGAGGTTTGACACAAACACGGACGGTCGAATGTCCCGTCATGGCGAGCGTCGCAATATGGGCGGCATCGAGAGCGGTCCCTGCTCGAATCAGTACTGTTCCCGCTACAGCTTCCGCCCCGCGCTCGTTGATGAACTGGCCTGCATCTGCCGTGCGCTCGATGTGGACGCGAGAGTTGCCGTCCGGGTCCAAGGTCCGCGTCACATGTTCGACCATGACCACAGCATCGGCGCCTTTGGGAACGGGCGCGCCAGTCATGATCTCCAGCGCTTCGCCTTCGACGAGTTCCGGCTGCTCGCCCTCCCCGGCGCGCACCTGGCCTCGCACCCACAGCGTGCCCGGCAAGCCGCTGCGATGGACTGCGAAGCCATCGCGCAATGACCTGCGCAGGGCCGGGTAGTCGCGATCCGCTACCACATTCTCCGCCAACACGCGCCTGTGCGCAGAAAGCAGCGGAACCTGCTCAGTTGGACGTT
>JAFARV010000716.1 GCA_019245255.1 Acidobacteriaceae bacterium
TATGGGGGGACGTCGTTACTAAGCACGCTACTCCTGATGGGCATGCTACTGAGCGTAAGCGAACACGCCGGGTGAGCCTTGATTGGCACTGAGCCGCATTGATTCAGAGGAGCTTCGGATTGTTGATCGGCCGATAAAAGAATCTCAGTGTTTTCTTTGAAGCAGCAGCGCCCAGTCGTGGCGATCCGGCGCTTCTGGGGAAGTCCACGAAGGTCCCACGACAGTAGGAAGTGGCACTTTATCGCCGCTGAGAGCAGAAACCCAAGTGGCCTCGTACGCGCCGGGCTCTAATTTGATATTGACTTTGCCACCATTCGGCAAGTAGACCGCATAGATTTCGCCGGGCCCGGCAAGGCAATATGCCCCATTGTCCACGAGCTCATCGTGCGGCTCCGTTTTCCACCATTCGAAGCTCGTAAAGAAATCGACCATGTGGCCGTATCCGAGAAACATCGTCATAGTGTCATCGCCGCGTCCATTCATCCAGCCGCCGCCCGTATCGGGATAAATGTTTGTGCCTCTCCTGCAAGTCTCCCCTGCCGTTTGATATGCACCTGCCATCGCAATGTCCCATGCCGTCCTGCGCAAGGCATCCGCTGAATCGGACCCTGGTATCGCCCAATTTGGATAGTGATCCTCGTAGCCGTACTCTTCGTTTGTCTGTGGGATGATGCGGCCAGACTTCTTTTGCAACTCACGGGAAGCGAGCATAAGAGCGTGTTGTTGGCGAGACCAGTCCTGATAGGACGTGAAGCCAAACCATGCGGAACCACGATCCTGGTGGATGGTCTTCATAGGGTGGCTTGTCGCGAGGTGATGGTACGGGTCCCATTGCTCGATTAGAGTGCCTGTCTCGTGGCTCCACTCATCGTTCCGATAACCCTCGAGGTCATCGCCGAGATCCCAGGTTACGTTAGAAAAGGCGCTGAATCGAGACACGGTGTAGTGCAGAAACCGTCTTTCGTCTTCGCCTCCGGCGACAGGATGAACCTTGTTGTCATTCATGTCGAAGACGACAGAAATTATCATGTCTTCATCGCGCGCATAACGAAGCATGCGCTCAAACTTTTGCCAGAGCGGGATATAGAACCGCGTGTAATCAAACCCCGGATGCGTAAAGTCTTCAGGACGTTCGGCGGGCCATGGCGTCGGCAGATTGGAGTAGTTGTTGGCCGTCATTACTGGTTCCCCAAAGTAGAGATTGCTGCGCCCGGCGACCGTCACGCGGATCCTGTTTACCTTCAGCCGATGAAGGCGATCGATGCTGTTACGGATAATCCGTTCATCCTTCCAGCCGGTAAGCCAATAAGCAGTGGTCCCATTGAAGAAGTAATGCTCTCCAGTTCCTTCCCATATGAAATGCCACGGATATTGCGGATCCACGTGGATGGGGCCTCTGCGATGAGCATTAATCGCCGTGAAAACGCCTGAGTGTTGTTTCTGCATGGGTCCCTGCGTATAGGTGATTGCATATTGGTAATCACCTGCGGCCGGGGGCGTAAAGCGAATCCGATAAATCGATCCATCCGGTGAGTCACAGAAGCCATCCACCTTCCATTCCGTGGCGCCGTTTGCTGCCGCGAAATTTCCGGTCACCGATACGTCCATAAACGGATTGTGCGCGTCCGGATTTGCGATGTTAATGGTTACTTCGACGAAATCGTAAGCTTCGACGGAAGGGGCGGACTGACTGAACGTCACCTCCAAAGGGGCGGCGAATGCGGTAAAGCTCATAGAGGCGCCGAACGCGAATGCCAGTATCGTTGGCGTGAATGATAGGGACACAGTTGAAGTGAGATGCCTGTCAGACAAAGTTGTCCTCCATCGAAGAACAGAGCTTCCCCGCCAGATTAACGGCCCGGTCGGAACTGAGTCTGTTGGGATCCGATAATTTTTTGTTGTGTTAGCAGATCTGCGATTCGGAGAGGAACCGCATTTAGCAACCAACCATCGCGCACGTGTCGAGCCTGGTAGGGCCTCCCTGCTGAACCTGCTCCGACCACTGTCATAGCACGAGCAACGTCCAACTTAGTCGGGAACCCAGTACAATCATTTGCTGTTATGTCAACCCTGGGTTCGAGCGTACCGGACCGGCTAAAAACCGCAAGAGGTGTTTTAGTTATCGTCGCCGCATCGTTAGGGGTTCACTTCAATCCATCTCCGGAGAGCGTGGTCTCCCCGTACTTAAGAACCGCGAGGGCCTACGCCTGAGAAAGCTGAACGCGGAACATGGAATCGTCGATATGCTGGACCCGTCGGCGCCGATCGAAGTTGGCGACACTCTTGAGATCTGGGCGCACTACAGCGACGCAACTGTCAATTTGCACACGCGCATGTACGGCATCCGAAGCGGGAAAGTCGAAGAGATCCTCACACTTCAGGGCTAGCCTGCCATTACAGGGCCAGTGGCGTATCGTCGCCCGCGATTTCCTTGCACGAACGCGCACTGACGCGCACGTCGCCATCGCAGTTTTACGAGAAACAATCATCGGAATCTTCTAGACTCCGTCCGGCGGCAGATCTAAACTTGCCTAAACAATTCTCGTGTCGATCTTCGACGTCCGAGGCTTCTAGGGAGGCAAACAATGGCTCAGAAAGCGAATTTCTTAAAGAGACATTTCAGGTATCGGCCGA
>JAFARV010000894.1 GCA_019245255.1 Acidobacteriaceae bacterium
GTCCTGAAGACTTTGGCGGAGCGGAACGACGTGCATGTCACGCTTACCGTGACCACAATGGACCGCGGCCTGGCCCGACTGACGGAGCCATACGCTCCGCGCCCGGAGCTGCGCATGGAAGCCGTCCAGAAGCTGACGCGGGCAGGCATCCCGGTGGGCGTGATTGCGAGTCCGGTCCTGCCGGGTATCACCGATTCTGAGGAAAACCTCGAGAGTGTCGCCAAAGCTGCGCGGCAAGCGGGCGCGGATCAATTCGGAGCACATGTGCTGTTCCTGATGCCCTCAGCGCAGCGGGTCTTTTTCCCGTTCGTGGCGGAGCGCTTTCCGGAGTTGATGAAGCGCTATGAACGCAGTTACCAGGATGGAGCTTACCTGAAAGGCAAGTATCCGGAACGCATTCGGGTACTTATCGAACAGATCCGCGATCGAGTCGGGATCCCCTCGCGAGACTTGGCCCGTTTGAAGCTGTTTCAGACGGGAATGCCTGGTGAGGCGCAACTGGCGTTGTTCTAGGTGGCGTTACGGGGGGTCCAGTCGCTGCGCTCCTGGCTCTGGGGTTAGGTATTGCTCGAAGCGAGACAAGCTGGGCTCGCTCACGCTCGCTGGCTCCGTGTCAAGGATTCATTCTTATGACGTGTACGGCATAAGAAGCATTGTTATCCTCCAAGAATGCGACAGTGCGTACTTGGCTTGACCTTTACCGTGCTCTGTATCGGAGCGCAACAAAAAGGTTGGCACTACGTTAAAGATGATCCGGCGACCAAGAAACACATTGTTGACATCAGCGCCGAGTCCTTCGAGCAGAATGCCAACGGCCATACAAAATACCTTCACAAAATGACAGCCCGGATTTACGATTCAAGTGGCAAGGTGGCGCGGGTGGTCAAAAGCGAAGAAGCCGTCGCGAATCTCGAAAGCGGGACCTTACGCTACGGACCGGATCTCAAATCCGTTCTCATCCTTAAACGGTAAGCGAATTCAGTAGTCCAGTCGCTGCGCTCCTGGCTGCGCTCGCGCTATCCTGCCCCAGTGGCACTGAGTATTTCGCTCGACGGGAAAACGGCAATCGTGACCGGCGCGGGCCGTGGAATTGGACGCGCGATCGCCCAAAAGCTGGCTGATGCGGGCGCGCGCGTGGTTCTCTGTGACGTGGATCGGGATGCGTTGCAGGAAGCGATTCAGGTAATCGATTCCGGGGGCGCACAGGCGGCGGGGGTTCAGGGCGACCTCACAAAGCCCGGCTTACCTGATGAGATTGTCCGGGTTGCGCTTGAGCGCTTCGGCTCCATTGACATCGTAGTGAACAATGCCGGCTACACCTGGGACAGTGTGATTCAAAAAACGACCGACGAGCAGTTTCAGGCGATGCTCGATGTGCACATGGTCGCGCCGTTTCGGCTGCTGCGATCTGCTTCGCAATGGCTGCGGGAAACCGCGAAGCGAGAGATCGAAGCAGGGGCGGCCTCTATTCGCAAAGTCGTGAATATCACGTCGATTTCCGGACTGGACGGAAATGCGGGCCAGGTGGCCTATGCTTCAGGCAAAGCGGGCATCGTGGGTCTTACGAAGACGCTGGCGAAGGAGTGGGGCCGGTACAACATTACCGTGAATGCGGTGGGGTTCGCGCTGATTGAGACGCGCCTCACGAAACCCATGGATGATCCCGAGACGAACATCGCCGTCGGTGAGAAACACGTGCATGTCGGAATGCAGGGCCAGGTTCGCGATCAGGTGCTCAAGGCCATTCCGCTGGGGCGCTTCGGGACGCCCGAAGATGCAGCGAACGCAGTTTTCTTTTTCTGCTCGCCACTTTCCGACTATGTCACGGGCGAAGTGCTAGTGTGCGGCGGTGGTATCCACTTCTGATTCGGCCGGCTTCGGACTGCGGGTCTTCAGAATCTGCAACACCGCGGGGATGAGCGAAATCGCGATGATCGCGAGCACGACCTTCTCAAAGTTGTGACGGACAAAGGGCACGTTGCCCAGTCCGTAGCCGAGCGAAATCATCAGCGAGACCCAGCCAATGGCTCCGAAGACGTTGAACGAGAGAAATCGAAGGTAGTGCATCTTTCCGACCCCGGCAATGAACGCCGCGAACGTGCGAATGATGGGGACGAATTTGGCGTAGATGATTGTCTTGCCTCCGTGCCGTTCGTAAAACTCGTGGGTCCGGTCGAGGTACTCGCGGCGGAAGATCCTTGAGTTGTGGTTGCTGAAGAGCCGATAACCGAGGGTGCTGCCCAGCAGGAAACCGATACCGTCGCCGAGCATCGACGCGAACGCGAGCAGCGCAATCATGACTCCGATAGGCAGCTTGCCCGCACCGGAAACTACACCGACCGTGAACAGCAGCGAATCGCCGGGAAGAAAAAACCCGACCAACAGGCCACTCTCCGCAAAAACGATCAGGAACAGAACGGCGTAACCGATCCAGCCCGTCATCCCCGTGGAAAGCAGGTGGATGAGTTTGTCCGGATCGGTCAGGCTGTGAAGAAAATCGACGAGCTGATGCAGCAATCGGTTTTTCCTACGACTGGTATGAACCGATCATGCGATTCAGGTTTTGTTCGTTGGTCCTGACTTTACCTTTACGCCTGAGCTCGGTGACGATGCTGTCGCGAAACAGTGGACCGTCGATCCCTTGCCGCTGCTGCTGCAACGCCTGAACGATTCCGTCCTTGTTCTTTGCGAACTGGCTCATGTCGGCGGGGATCTTTTGACTGACCTTGCAAACGAACTGTCCGCCGGTGCCGGCGATCGGGCCGACGATGGCGCCAACATTTGCCTTAAACGCGGCCTGGAGCAAACTGGCTGCGCCGATGCCCTCCGCTGCCCCTTCTATCGTGAACGGAGCGGCCGTCTTTACCTGAACGCCATAACTCTTTGCGAGTGCCTCAAGCGGCTCGCCTTTGGTGGCGCGATCGGCTGCTGCTTTGGCGGCTTCCTGCGCCAGGCGCTCTGACTCGGCATTCACATACTTCTGTGTGACGTTATTCTGCACATCCGCGTACTCTGCGTTGTGAGCCGGCGTCACATTCGTCACGACAGCAAACGCGGCCTTGCCCTGGTTCTCAAGATTTGCAACATCGGTGACGCCACCTTTCGGTGTGGAGAAGATGGAGTTCACAATCTCGGACTGATTATTCACTTCGGGCAGAGTGCCGCCGCTCGCGAAGTTGTCGACTTTGAAAATCCTTAAATGGTACTTCTGTGCGATGGCATCTGCCTGCGAAGGATTCTTCGCGATTTCAGCCCGTGCATCTGTGACACCGCGGTTGAGGCTGTCGCCGGCAGCCTGCTTCTGAGCCTCGGCGAGTAACTGAGGCTTCACCTCTTCAAAGCTCTGCGTGCGGGCATTCTGCTTTTCTTCCGCCTGGATGATGTGATATCCGTATTCGGTCTCGACCACGCCGCTTAACTGGCTTGGCTGAAGCGAGAACAAAGTTTTCTCAAAGTTAGGCACCGTCTGCCCTCGCACAATCCAACCGAGTTCGCCGCCCTTCGCAGCCGAACCTGGATCGTCGGAGTTCTTCTTCGCGAGATCAGCGAAATCGCCTCCGTGCTGCAGTTGTTTGAGGATGTCCTCAGCTTTCGCTTTGAGTTTCTGAGCTTCTTCTTTCGGCTTGCCCTGGGTCTTGATGAGGATGTGGCGGGCTCGTACCCGCTCCGGTGTGCGGTAGCTGTCGATGCTGTCCTGATAATCCCTGCGGAGTTGATCGTCGGAGACGTGCACCGTCTGGAGGAAATCTGCGGTAGTTCCCACAACCAGAACCAGATTGCGTTTTTCGGGAGCGCGGAACAGAGCGCGGTTCTTGTCGAAGTAGGCCTTTACGGCGCTCGGATCTTTGTTGACTTTCGACTCAAAGTCCTTCGCGGTGAATGCGAGGTAGTCAAGCCCGACTTTGAGGTTCCGGCGCTGATATTCGGCGCGCGCCTCCTGGTCGGTGATGACGATGGACTGCGATTCGAGCGCTTCCAAGCGCATGGCCAGCATGGCTTCGCGGCGCTGCTTTTCGTAATCGGGCACGGTCATACCCTGTTCCTGCAGGATGGCCTGATACATATTCATGTCGAACTTTCCACCCAATCCGGCGCTGAAGTCGGCTTGAATGGCATTACTGAGATCCTCGTCCGAAACGCGCAGACCCATGCGGCGCGCCTGATATGCCATGGCTTTCTCGTCCACAAGCTGGCTAACGATGGAAGGCACATACATGGCGAGCACGCCTTTCGGAAGGTTGGGCTGATTCTGCGTGACCCGCTGCAGAGCGCGCTGCACGTCGACGGTGGTGATCTGCTCATCGCCGACGGTCGCGATGACGTTCTCGCCCGAGGCCGAGGGGCCACCGAACCCGCCAGGGATCAGGTAAACCAACATCGAAAGAGCGACTAGGCCGAGCAGCACGCCCAAGAGTATTTGCACACTCTTCTCGCGGCTGCGGAACAGATTAAACATAAATTGAGCTGGAAACTCCTGCTGAGAACTTCTTTAACGGCGCCGGAGGGATCCGGGATACCTTCAATTCAGTATAACGGCTTCGGAGCGCATGTTAAAGCTCCTCAAACACGCCGGTTAGTTTGTTTTTCCGCACTTTCCCGGCGGCGAAGCATCGGCCGTTCATCGCGACGTAGACGCCGGGCGGCAGCGACTGGGCATAGGCGAGCGCGCTACCGAGATTGAACAGGCCGTCGGAGCTGCCGAATTTGTACGGGATCATGGCTCCCGTCAGCACAATGGTCTTGTCTGGTATGTAAGTGGCAACCACCTCGGCGGTCTCGGTCATGGTGTCGGTCCCGTGCGTGATCACAATGCGGGATTCGGGGGAGCTGCGGCAGGCATGAACGATCAGATCGCGGTCCGCTGAGGTCATCTCGAGGCTGTCGATCATCATCACGGTTCTGATCTGGACGTCGACTTTCGAGCGGCCGAGCGCAAGCATCTCAGCGAGATGAGTGTCTTTGAAGAAGAGCCGGCCATTGATCTCGTCGTACTCCTTGTCAAAAGTTCCGCCCGTGATGAGGATGCGAATTGTCGATTGCGTCTGCATGCTGTGCTATTCAGTATGGGCGAATATGAGGATCGCGGTTATACCCGGAGACGGCATCGGGCCTGAGGTCATTGAAGCTGGAGTGGAAGTTTTGCGGGCGATGTCGAACCTGCGCATGGAATTCACATTTTTCGATTGGGGATCGGATTATTACAAAGCGCACGGCGCGTTTCTGCCGGCTGATGCTTTGGAGCGCCTGCGGGGCTTTGATGCCATCTATTTTGGCGCGGTCGGCGCGCCCGATGTTCCCGATCATCTGAGCCTGTGGGGGTTGAGGCTTGCGATCTGTCAGGGCTTCGATCAATACGCGAACGTTCGTCCAGCCCGAATCCTGCCCGGGATTCGAAGCCCGCTTCGCAATGCGATGCCTGGCGATCTCGACTGGATTATCGTGCGCGAAAACAGCGAAGGCGAATATGCCGGCCATGGAGGCCGCGCCCATCGAGGCTTTCCGGAGGAAATCGGAACCGAGGTGGCAATCTTCACGCGCACCGCTGTTACTCGCATCATGCGCTTCGCTTTCGAGCTTGCTTCC
>JAFARV010000829.1 GCA_019245255.1 Acidobacteriaceae bacterium
CAGCTTCGTGTTCTGCAGAATAACTGTGTCGCATCAAATCAGTCCGTCGGCTTTCGTCTACGCGGGGTGAAATCGAACCGCGATGCGATTGGCGCACGTATTCGCGTCGACGGCCAGACAAAATGGATCGAAGCCGGATCCGGCTTCCTGTCACAGCACAGCAAAACGATTCTCTTCGGACTCGGGGAAAAAACTCACGTCGAGCACGTCTCGATCCTCTGGCCGTCCGGCGTTACCCAGGAGTTTTCGAACCTCTCCGCTGGCCACATCTATTCATTAGTTGAGAACTCACCAACCCTGACCAGCACGCCCTTTCGCGAACATCGCCCGCTAGAGGCAGGATTGCTCGAGCCGGATAACTCCATGCGGTTGCACGATACCTGGTTTCTTCAACCCGTACCGCTCCCGACTCCACAGCGCGGCCCGGGATTGTTCGTCGTTCAAAAAGCCACGCCGGAATACGAGATCTTTCGCCGCTATCTCTTTGATTGGCGTACTTCGCTCCAACCTCCGCTTGCGCTGTTGCTGAACAGCGCCGGCGAGGTTGTGAAAGTCTATGCGGCGATACCGTCCCAAACGCAGGTCACTTCAGATCTGGCCTCACTGAACAGCCGGAACCCGCTGCCCTATCCAGGCTTTTACATCCAGCAGCCGAAGCGCGATTTCTTCAAATTCGGCGCCGCTTATCTATGGGCAGGTTTCCCGGAGCTCGCACTGCCTTACCTCAGCAAGACTCCCGAGAACCCGCGCGTCCTCGTTCTGCTTGGGCAGATTCATCTCGATGGAAATCGTGTCGATGATGCAGAGAAGTGTTTCTCTCGCGCACTCGAACTGCAGCCCGCTTCCGTGAACGCCTTTATTGGACTCGGCGATATTGCCGCGAAACGGAATCAACCGGAGCGCGCAGCCGGATACTACGCGCGGGCACTCAAGCTGGACACCGGGTCGCCCGAGGCGGCGAATGGCCTCGGATTGGCGCTGGCGAAACAAGGGAAGCTTTCCGAAGCTCGCGAATGTTTTGAGCGCGCCATTGCGGCCCGCCGCAATTATGCCGACGCCATCAACAATCTTGCAGTGCTCTTTACTCAAGAGAGCAAAACAAATGACGCCATCGCTGCCTGGACCTACGGCCTTCAGGTAGCGCCGGACGACGATATACTCTATCTGAATCTTGGACGCACATACGTCCAGACGGGCCAGATTGAAAAGGCTCGCCTTGTTATGCAGCAGTTACTCGACCGCAAGCCCGACAATGCGATCGCTCGCCGAGCGCTGCAGGAACTCGAGGTTCGTTGAGGTGCCGTGATACTCCCGATCTTCTTCTTGATGCTTACCGTTCCGGATCCGGGCCGCTCGATGAGCGTAGCCGAATCGCCTGACAGCCGCGTGCAATCGTCGCTGGCCGTGCCGCCCGGCCCACCGCCGCTGCTCAGTTTCCGCTACTACGAAGACAAGAAGCATCACCGTTTCGACAATGTGGATTTAATGTTGGATGATGCTGGCCATTAGTATTGCCGCGTTCGCTCTGAGTGTTCAGGAGAAAGGGATAGCGGATTTCAACGCGGGTCGCTACAGCGAGGCCTTGCGAGAGCTTCGCGCAGCCGGAGACGATCAGAATACGCGCGTGTTTCTCGCACTAACTCAGGCCGCGCTCAACGATTGTAAGTCAGCGCTGCCCGTCTTATCCAAAGTCGAGGATCCGCCGCTTCGAAGGCAAGCGGGACTTGCCGCTGTGAAGTGCTACAGCGCTCAACATGACGACGCGTCTGCATTCTCGCTGCTGCGTAACCTCGAGCGCGAGTATCCGAACGATGCCGATGTTCTGTACTTGTCCGCCAAGCTGCATATGAAAGCCTTCAACGATGCAACTTATGCGATGTTCCAGCGCACGCCGGGTTCCTATCGAGTTCATGAGCTGTCGGCAGAGATCTTCGAAGTCGAAGGGCGGTACAGCGATGCCGCCGCCGAATATCGGAGAGCCGTCGCAGTGAACCCGAACGCCCCCGATCTTCATTACCGCCTTGGTCGCGCGATTCTCCTCGAAAGCCATGATGCCAAAGCCTACGCGGATGCTGCGGAACAGTTCCGTGCGGAGCTTCGCATCAGCCCGGAAGACAGTGCGTGTGAGTTCCAACTCGGCCAAATCGCATCTGCCCAGGGAGACACGTCCGCTGCGCAGTCTCATTTTGAACGCGCCATCGCTTTGTCGCCCGATTTCGCCCACGCCCTGGTCGCGCTCGGCAGGTTGTACTCACAGAACAAAAGCTACGATCGGGCGATTCCACTGCTTGTGCATGCCACCGAGGTGCAGCCGGACAACGAAGCCGCGCATTACGCTCTGATGACTGCGTATCGGGATACTGGCGATCTGGACAAAGCGAAAGAGCAGAAGCGTATCCTCGATCAGTTGCAAAAGCCTCCCGAGGGCGAATTCTCCGAGTTCCTCAAGAAGCTCGAACAGAAGCAATGAAGATCTGCCTTTTCGCTCTGCTGCTTGTCGTATTTCAAGACATTGCCGCGCGTGTTGGAATCAAAGACGTCTTCCCGAACGGTGGCTCGGTATCGAAGCAGTACATTCTCGAGACCACAGGCAGTGGCATCGCATTCATTGATTAC
>JAFARV010000935.1 GCA_019245255.1 Acidobacteriaceae bacterium
CCGTTCGTAAGCGGCTCCCATTCGTTCCCGCCCGTCCGGCTACGATACACACGCAGTTGCCCGTCGAGCGGGAAGTGCTCTGAATCACTCTTGATCGGCACCACATAGATCGTTTCCGGTTCGTGCGCATGAACGTCGATGACAAAACCAAAATCCGTAGGAAGATTGCCGCTCACCTCCTGCCACAACTCGCCGGCGTCGTCACTGCGCATCACATCCCAGTGCTTTTGCATGAAGAGCACTTCTGGGCGTGAGCGGTGCATCGCTATCCGGTGAACGCAGTGGCCGACTTCGGCGGTTTTTTCCGGCAGGAAATCGGACTTCAAGCCGCGGTTTATCGGCCGCCACGTTTCGCCCGCATCGTCTGTCCGAAACACCCCAGCGGCCGAGATCGCGACAAACATACGCTTCGAGTCAGCCGGATCGAGAAGCACGGTGTGCAGGCACATGCCTCCGGCGCCCGGCTGCCATCGGGGGCCGCTACCGTGGCCGCGCAACCCGGAAAGCTCGCCCCAGGTCTGGCCGCCATCTCTGGAACGGAAAAGAGCGGCATCTTCAACTCCGGCGTACACTGTTTCGGCATCCGTCAGCGATGGTTCAAAGTGCCAGACCCGCTTGAACTCCCATGGATGCGGCGTGCCGTCGTACCACTGGTGAGTGCCAGGGACGCCATCGTAAACGAACTTGTTGCTGACCGCTTGCCACGTCTTCCCACCATTGTCCGAGCGCTGTACGACCTGCCCGGACCAGCCGCTCGATTGCGATGCGTACAGGCGATCCGGTTCCACGGGCGAGCCCTTAACGTGATAAATCTCCCAACCGGCGAAGTGTGGTCCATTCACATCCCACTTCTCCCGTTTCGCGTCTGAGGTCAGCACGAATGCCCCTTTTTTTGTGCCGACTAATACCCGAACATTACTCACTGGCAATCTCCTCCTCTATAACCCAAAAGCAGACGTTATCAAAGTCGAGCTCGCAATCCGCAAGCGCGGCTTGCTGCGATGCTGGTTGAAACACTAATCTAAACTTCGACCTATGTGGCAACAAAACTATTACCCGCATGGTGTGAGCCTTGCAATCACTGCTGTTATTGCCGCAATTCCGATTTTCGTTCTGCTTGTGCTGCTTGGCGTCGCGAGAAAGCCGGCCTGGGTTTCTTCATTGCTCGGTCTGGCCGCCGCAATTTTCGTTGCAATCTTCTGGTACGGAATGCCGGCGGCTCTTACGCTCAGTTCAGCGGCTTACGGAGCGGCATTCGGTTTATTCCCGATCGGCTGGATTGTGTTCACTGCGATCCTGCTGTATCGGCTGACGGTCGAGTGTGGAAAATTCGAAATCATCAGAAACTATGTGGGCGGCCTCACGCCCGATCACCGACTGCAGGCGCTACTCATTGCATTCGCATTCGGCGCGTTTCTCGAAGGCGCGTGCGGTTTTGGAACCCCCGTTGCCATCGCTGCCGCTATGCTTGCTGGATTAGGATTCTCGCCCTTCTATGCGGCCGGAATTTGTCTGCTCGCGAACACGTCGCCGGTCGCGTTCGGAGCCATTGGCATTCCTGTTGTTACGTTGCATGGAATCACCGGAATCCCGCTACCGATCCTGAGCGCGAACGTGGGCCGTATCTGTGCTCCCATCTCACTGGTCGTGCCCGCGTATCTGGTGCTCGTAATGTCAGGCTTTCGTGGGCTCAGAGCCGTAATGCCAGCCGTTGTTACTTGTGGAGTCAGTTTCGCCGTTGCCCAAATTCTGATCTCGAATCTGATTGGTCCCTATCTGACCGACATCATCGGCTCGCTTGCTGCAATATCTGCTGTCGTCTTGCTTTTGCGCTTCTGGGCGCCGGCCGACGCTGCTGGACAGGAACAGCTCAACAGACGTGAATATGTTCAGCGCGGCGAACTCATCTCCGCCTGGATGCCTTACGGTTTTCTGGTCCTCTTTGTGCTGCTCTGGGGAATCAGTCCTATCAAAGCCGCACTCGATTCTGTGACAACCGCGTTCCACTGGCCCGCGCTCCACAATCTGGTCATCCGCACTGCACCCATCGTCCGCACCAAGGCGCCATATCCCGCCATGTATACATTCAACCTGCTTTCTTCGTCCGGGACGGCGTGTATGTTTGCCGTCATCGCGTCTGCGATAGCGCTGCGCTTGCCACTTCCGCGGTTCGCCTCAATTTTTATGACGACACTGCGTCAACTCGCTCTCGCGCTCGTCACCATCGCGGCAGTGCTTGCGCTCGCATTCGTGATGAACTACTCAGGCGCCACCACCTCGCTCGGGCTCGCCTTCGCTGCCACCGGCTTTCTGTTTCCGTTTTTCAGCCCGTTACTCGGCTGGCTCGGCGTCTTTCTGACGGGCAGCGACACCTCCGCCAATGCTCTATTTGGCAATCTCCAGGTGGTCACGGCCAACGCACTCCATCTGAAACCGGCGTTAATGGCCGCTGCGAATTCAAGCGGCGGTGTCATGGGCAAAATGATCAGCCTGCAGAGCATTGCCGTGGCGGCGGCTGCGACGGGAATGCCGCAAAGCGACGAACCAAAGCTATTCCGCCACACGCTCCGTCACAGCATTTTCCTCGTCTCGATCGTGGGTCTTATTTCGCTGTTCTACGCTTACGTCATGCCTCAATGGGTGAAGTGAACAGGTCCAATCCCCAACAAAGTGCTAGTGGAATGTCCCAGCTAAAACATTACCGGCCTCCTCCGCCCCTTGTGGCGCGGGCACTCGTGCCCGCCGCGTCGACACTCGTGTCGACGCTTGGGTCTCAAGGTCTCCAAATCGCTGGAACAGTCCACTAGGCCCCTCTTATGGCTAGAAGCTCTTCGGCGCTTGATCTCGTCCTCGGAGTCCCGGCAATGCCTCCGGAAGGACGGCGCTCGGAATGGCTGTATTCCGAACTTCGCAATGCCATCCTGCACAGGCGTCTTCGTCGCGGTACGCAGATTCCCGCCACTCGTGACATCGCCAGGCATTTCGGTGTGGCGCGCGGCACCGTTGTTGCTGTCTTCGAACAGTTGCGTGCCGAAGGCTACGTTGAAAGCCGGCGTGGATCGGGAACCTTCATTAGCGAACGCTTGCCGGAAGATCTGCTGCCGTCTCGCGCGATCCCGCCTGCTCGTCGCACACAAATTGGCCGCACACAAACCGTAATTCCAGCGCCCAGAGCGTCCGGACCTCCGCGCGCCTTCAGGCTGAATGAACCAGCGCTCGATGCCTTTCCGATTGACGTCTGGGCTCGTATCGGTTCACGGCGTCTGCATGGTGCCTCACGTCTGCTCCTTGCATCCGGAGATGCGCGCGGCTATCGGCCTCTGCGCGAAGCTGTCGCTGGATACCTTGCCGCTTCACGCGGTGTGCGCTGCGAAGCCGATCAGGTGGTCATCGTTTCCGGTACGCAACAAGCACTCGATCTGCTCGCGCGGCTTGTCTTCAAACCCGGCGATGCCGTCTGGATGGAAGATCCTGGCTATTCGGGCGCACTTGCTGTCTTGCGCCGTGCGGCCGTTCAGATCGTTCCCGTTCGCGTCGACGATCGTGGAATCGACGTCACACTCGCCGAACGCCTTGCACCCGATGCGCGGGCCGCTTACGTCACGCCCGCTCACCAGTTCCCGCTTGGAGTTGCCATGCCTGCCGAGCGTCGTCTGGCTCTGCTCGATTGGGCGCGCCGGGCCGGAGCACTAGTGATTGAAGACGATTACGACAGTGAATTCCGCTTTGAAGGCCGCCCGTTGCCTGCACTGCAAGGCATAGCTAACGAACAACAAGTCATATTCATTGGCAGCTTCAACAAAGCTCTATTTCCGTCCCTCCGCATCGGTTATGTAGTGTTGCCTCACTCTCTGGTCGAGCCCTTCGCAGCGCTCCGTTTTCACACCGACCGCTATTCGCCGCAGATCGAGCAGGCCATATTATGCGAGTTCATCTCGGAAGGGCACTTCGCACGTCATCTGAGGCGCATGCGGATGCTCTATCAAAGTCGCCTGCACGCTTTACGTGAAGCGATCTCACGCGAACTGGCCGGAGTGCTCGAAATCCCGCGCATTGAAGCGGGTCTCCAGACCGCTGCTCTGCTGAAGAGTGGAGTGGAATCCTCGCGCGCGGTCGCTGCCGCGATAGCACATAATCTGGAGGTCGAGGACCTGAACCGCTTCGCAATCAAGCGGCGCGACATCTCAGGGTTGCATCTTGGGTTTGCCGCAATCGATGAAGAGGAAATTCGAAGAGGAGCGCACGAGCTTGCCCGGGCGCTCGCTTTCAAGAATCCAGCTTGAACCTGTGTCCCTCTGCGTACGTCTCTGAGAACGTACGAAAATGAAGGATCAGACCAAATCAGTGAGGTAGGGTAATGGCGGCTACTATTTCTGCTGCGGGATCGATTTCCGTTCCTGCGAAACAACAGGCCGGAACACCCTGGTACGTCTGGTGTGCTGTATTGGCGGTTACTTCCGCCATGATCGGCGGGCATTGGGACGTCTCTTGGCATAGCTCCATTGGCCGCGACACATTCTGGACACCCGCGCACATTGCAATCTATATGTGCGGCGTGCTTTCGGGCATCGCATTCGGTTACTTGATCCTGTCGACAACGTTTTCACCGCAATCGCCATTGCGCGCATCTTCGATTCGGGTGTGGGGATTTCGTGGGCCGCTCGGCGCGTTCATCGCGGCATGGGGCGGCATCGTCATGCTTACTTCTGCTCCGTTCGATAACTGGTGGCATAACGCCTACGGACTCGATGTGCAGATTGTTAGCCCGCCGCACATGGTGTTATTCCTCGGGCTCTATTTCGTGGTTGCCGGAACCATAATCCTGATTTCGGGACACGCCAATCGAGTCGCAGGCAAGGAACGCACCACCGCTTACTGGCTGTTCCTTTACGTGGCCGGTATGGGCCTGATCATGCTGATGTTCATGATCATGGAGTTCACCAGCCGCGCCTTCCTGCATACCGCGCGGCCTTACTTCGTCATTGCTCTGCTTGCACCGATTCCTCTCAGCCTCGCAAGCCGGGCGACTCCAGTGAGGTACGCGGCAACGGCGGTTGCGGCGCTGTACACGTTTGTGTTGATCGCACTCATTCTGATCCTGCCGCTCTTCCCCGCCGAGCCGAAATTGGGGCCCGTATATCAGCACGTCACGCAATTCATCCCGCCGCAGTTTCCAATTCTCATACTTGCTCCCGCGTTGGCGCTCGATTTGTTCTGGGCGCGTACGAAGGCTTGGAACACCTGGCTGCTCTCGATTGCAAGCTCGGCTGTCTTTCTAGCAGTCTTGCTTCTCGTGGAATGGCCCTTTGCAAATTTCCTGATGTCGCCGCTCGCGCGAAATCGATTTTTCGGAACGATTTATTTCTGGTACTCGCTGCCGCCCGGGTCTTACACGGCGCGCTATCTGCTGGTCCCGCAAGATATCTCCGGTCTGCTCGAGGGCCTGATGCTGGCCTTTGTGGCGGGTGTTTTCGCGTTTCGCTTTGGGTTCTGGCGCGGTGACTGGATGGCAAGGATCAAGCGATGAGCGGTTTGCGTTTCCGTCGCGCTGGGCTGCTGTTTCTCGCGCTCGCTGTGTGCAACACCATCGCCTCTGCACACATCGGCAGTCCCGATATTTATCTGGACGCGAACGCCGGTCCCTACAAGCTATTCATCACCGTCCGGCCGCCAACCGTAATTCCCGGTGTCGCAGAACTCGAGGTTCGCTCCCAGACGTCCGGCGTGCGCGGGATCACCGCAGTACCTCTGCCGATGTCCGGACCGGGCGCGAAGTTTGCTCCGGTTCCCGACGTCTTGACGGTCTCAAAAGACGATCCGCAGTTTTTCACCGGCTCGCTCTGGCTTATGGCAGTCGGTTCCTGGCAGGTCCGCATCAACGTCGACGGTGCTCAAGGACGGGCCGCAGTTGCGATACCAGTGCCATCCGCCGCTCTCAGTACGAAGAAGATGGAGCCCGGCCTTGGGGGCCTGCTTGCAGGATTGATGGTGTTCCTTTCTTTGGGGTTGGTCGCGATCGTGTCCGCCGCCGCGCGCGAAGCAGAGCTCCCGTCCTCCGTTGCCCCCGATGCCGTACAGCGAAGACGCGGGCGAAGTGCAGCCCTGGTTACGGCAGTTGTCGTCGTGGCAGTTCTCTGCTACGGACAGTACTGGTGGACCAGCGAGGATCGCTCATACAGCCAGAACGTTTTCAAACCCATACACATGGATGCGCAAGTGAGTGGCGGCGTGCTGAAGCTGATGCTCTCAGATCCGGGCTGGTCTCCTGGTCTTCGGACGACTGCTCCGTTCCAGGCCCTACGCTCGCTCGACGATCTGGTTCCGGACCACAATCACCTGATGCACTTGTACGTCATCCGGCAGCCGGGTCTTGATGTCGTCTATCATCTCCACCCCGAGCTGGTCCGCACCGGCGAGTTTCAGTTGCAGCTCCCTGATATGCCCGCGGGTTCGTACAAGCTATACGCGGACATCGTGCACCGGAACGGGTTTCCTGAGACTCTGGTTTCAACCATCGACGTCCCCACACTGCACGGACGGCCTTTGTCGGGCGACGATGCTATGGGAACCGCCACCCCTTGGGGGCACGCGCAACGTGATACAGATTTCAAGCTGCCCGACGGCTACCACATGCAATGGATTCGCGATAGCCAGCCTCTGAAACCGAAGGACCCGCAGCTATTTCGCTTCCGCCTGGTTGATGCCAGCGGCCGCGCGCCATCCGATATGGCATTCTACATGGGCATGTTAGGGCACGCGGCTTTCGTCAAGACGGACGGATCGGTCTTCGCACATATTCATCCAACGGGAACAGTTTCGATGGCGGCGTTCATGGCCGCGCAGCAGCAGCTCGTCGGCGCATCGTCTGACCCAATGAGCGGCATGGATCATTCGGGCACACATTCAGCCGCGAGTCTGCCGAACGAAGTGGGATTCCCCTACGGTCTGCCATCGCCCGGCAAGTATCGCGTCTTTGTGCAGATGAAACATGGCGCAACCATCGAGACCGGCATCTTCGATATCCAGACGGACTGAGCCAATCACCAGCCTATGTTTATTGGACACTACGCAGTTGCTTTAGCCGCAAAACGATACGCTCCAGAAAAGTCTCTGGGGTGGAGTTTCATCGCCGTGCAGTTCCTCGACGTGCTTTGGGCGCCATTCATCCTTCTCGGCATTGAGCGTGCTCGAGTCGTCCCCGGCTTTTTGCCCGCAAGTTCGCTCGATCTGTACTACATGCCTTGGACGCACAGCCTGCTGATGGCATTCGCGTGGTCGTGGGTCTTCTACCGTGTCACCAAATCGCGTGTACTTGGAGTCTGTGTCTTCTCTCATTGGGTGCTGGATCTGGTCGCGCACGCTCCCGACCTGTCCCTTATGAAGGGCCCGCCATATCTTGGTCTGGGGCTGTGGCGTTCGCGCCCCGGGACGTTCTGGACCGAGGCAGTCATGCTGGTGATTGGAACGGCAATCTACTTCGGTTGCACGAAACTTAAGAATGCGTTGGGACGCTACGGCATGCCTGTTTTTGTTCTGCTGCTCATTGTCATCAACGCCTGGAACCTATACGGTCCTCCGCCATCGAACATCAAGGCTGTTGCTGCCTCCGGTGAAGTTGCCTTGTGGGTGTTGGCTGCAATTGCCGCTTGGCTCGACCGCGCGCGCGTGCCCGCACTCGTAAAGGGGAAAACGTCGGGCTCGTACGGAGGCCCCGTCACCGCGAACTCGACTGAGCTTTAGCCGCCTTCAAACGACGCGTAAACTCCAGGAAAATGAGTGCAGCGGGGGAGTAGCCGCCTGGATCCGGCCTGGTAAACGCGCCCGTTAGCGGATCGAGTTGCTGGCAAAAGCGGCCGTCGGCGATGATGGCTTCGCACCATTTTTTCATCAGTTCGTTCAATTCGGCTTCTTTTCCGTAGTGCGTCATCCAGCGCGGCGCGCGGAAAGCAGTCAGCGCCTGCGACGCCCCACCCCACGAATTCCGCGGGATGGGCCGCACGAACGTAGGGTCATTGAGAGCGATGCTCGGTAAAGGGTACGATGCCCAAAACGCGTTCGCATTGTGAAGTTGGCGAGACCAGACGGCCTTGAAGATCGCTGTGTCGTACGCATCGGACA
>JAFARV010000968.1 GCA_019245255.1 Acidobacteriaceae bacterium
GATGACATTCTTGCCTCCTCGTTGCTCATCACAAAATGGTTGTCAGGTTGAACGGCAGTGAAACCACCGCTCGTGGCACACGCTGCAACGGGGAGCCAGATATCAATACGTGGATGAGTCCTCGAGGAGCACCAGGTTTGCCGTATGCGGTAAACGCTCAGAGGAGCAAAGGAAGTGTTCTAGGAGAGTGTATCACTTCCGGCTGGCTAGCGGTCGTCCGACCCCGGCGGGCAGTATAATCAACCGAAACGGATGAGCGCGCGGCCATGTCTACTGACCTGAATTCAAACGCGATCAGTGGGCTTCTCCGCGCCTGGAGCGGGTGGAGACCAGAGCGCGGTTCAGGGGCTGACCGCCATCGTTTATGAAGAGTTGCGGCGGCTTGCTCATCATTACATGCAGCGCGAGCGCGCAGGCCATACGCTGCAGACAACTGCCCTGGTGAATGAAGCGTACATCCGCCTGGTGGACTACAAGCGCATGGAGTGGCAGGACCGGGCGCATTTCTTCGCGGTCGCGGCCCAGGTGATGAGGCGCATCCTTGTGGATCACGCCCGGAGCCAGAATATCAAGCGCGGTGCTGGTGTGCCGCACCTGGCAAACTGGATGACGTTGCGGTCGTGAGCGGCGATCGAACGGGCGACCTGGTGGCGCTCGACGATGCGATGAACGCGTTAGCTCGTCTCGATCCTCGTAAGGTGCAAATCATCGAGATGCGTTTTTTTGGTGGGCTCAGCGTAGAGGAGACGGCGGAAGTCTCAAGTGTCGCCCGCAACAGTGAGGCGCGATTGGAGCATCGCTAAGTTCTGGCTTTACCGCGAACTCAGCGGCTGGACGGGCGATGGACTCGGAACAATGGAAGCAGCTCGATAATCTGCTGCACGGCGCACTGCAACGCCCACCCGAACGGCGTGACGCCTTCTTACGAGAAGCGTGCGCCGGCAACGAACGGCTGGAGCGCGAAGCACGCTCGCTACTGAAGCTGGAACAGGAGGCGGGAGAGTTTCTGGAAGCGCCAGCTATCGAAATGGCAGCGCAAGCAGTCCTTCGGGAGCGGAACGACAATTGCGAACAGGCCGGCCAGTTCCGTGCGGGCGCGACGTTATCGCATTACCGGGTGCTTGAAAAACTCGGCAACGGCGGAATGGGCGTGGTTTACAAGGCCCGAGGACCTCGAATTGGGCCGCTTCGTGGCACTCAAGTGGCTGCCAGACGAATTAGCCGGCAATCGAAATGCGATCGAGCGGTTTCGGCGGGAGGCGCGAGCCGCGTCATCGCTGAACCATCCGAACATTTGCACGATATACGAGGTCGAGCGGCACGAGGACCGCTCTTTCATCGTGATGGAGTTCCTGGATGGGACTACTCTGAAGCATCGCATCCGGGTAGAACCTATCCCAATCGAGAGAGAGACTGCTTCCGCTTGCCATCGAGATCGCCGACGGCTTGGATGCAGCGCATTCAGCCGGTATAACTCATCGCGATATTAAGCCTGCGAACGTCTTCGTGACCTCGCGTGAGCACGCCAAGATTCTCGATTTCGGACTAGCGAAGATCGGTGCAACCGAGCCTCTGGAGAGCATTGACGGCGCGGCATGGCCTATCCATGCCGGAGTGGATCAACTCACCGCGGCAGGGAAGATCGCAATGATATTTCCCAAAATCCGATCCCGAAACCTGGAACGCAAATTCCTCCGCTACAATTCCATCCCCACAACCCCAACAAACGCCTGCAACAGCCCGGGTACCGTCATTCCCGGCGGCAATCCCAAAGTCTCGCCACTCGGGAACGAACATGGAGGCAGTGGCTCTTCCACCGTCACAGGCGGCGAAGGGGGCTGGTCACCGATTCCAATCGGTGGAAAGATCGGGGGCGGCCAGCCACAGAACGGATCATCACCACAGGGGTCGCCATCGTCCACGCCGCTGGGATCGACGAAAGCCAAAGGATTGCCCTGCACGTAGGCATAGCGATTGAAGCTCCGCGGATTGGTGAAATCCGTGCTGCCTGGATCTGGATCCGGACTATTAAACCGCCCCAAAGCGCCTGTGAAATACCGCGCATTGAAGTAGTCCTCGCCGGTCCCAGAATCTCGGTATTGGCCAGTAAACCGCATGGCTATGTTATCAGTGCCAGAACTCCATTGCCCATTCCGTCCCGCCGTGTTTGCCGGAATTTCCTCCCCAAATGGTAGGAAATCGTGCCGTGCGACGACGTTTGCATTTTGATCCGTCACCATCCGAACACTGCCTAGATGGTCGTAGCTCAAATAGCAGGTCGCGCATGGCGAGGTACTGGGTGCAGACGAATACTCGCCGCCAGGTTTCCGAACACATCGTAGGCGTACACAATGGTACTGTTGGGTCCGGCTTTCTCCACGCGCTGCCCGTTCCCATCGTAAATGTACGTTTCGGTGCCGCCACCCAGATTCGCCGGCTCCGTTGCGCTCACCTGCTGGTTTTCGGCATCGTAAGCGATCATGTCGCCATTGACGACGGACTGATTACCCGACGCATCGTAGCTTGCGCCATTCATCTGGTTGTGATTGTTGTTATTCTGGTTGAACACATTGGAAGTCGGCGTGTTTCCCGCCAATGGCACTCCGCTATTCGTGGCCACCCACATGTTGCCATACGCGTCGTAGGAGAAATTGCGCGTGTACCCTGAATCAGTTAGCTTAGTCAACCGATTCAGATTGTCATAGCTAAAACTCTGAGTGATCCGGGCCGGTGACTATCTGATGTTGGGTGTGCAGGTTACCTGGATCTTCAATCCGGAAGCCAAGCAGTCCTTCATTTACTCGGACCAGGGCACAGTCGAGTCTTTCGACTTCGTAATCCATCACGGCCAGATTGAGTTGTCGATGAGCAAAACGCAGCGCGAGCGACGCATCGCTGTACATAGTAACTGAAATTTGACGGTCAGCCTGCAGTTTCCACCCGTTTGCGAACAAAAGAGCTATGGTGCTATTGCGCAGACAGCGCTGGAATCCAACACTAACCGAAGTTCGTCACGACAAGGCCGCAAAAGCAGCTAAGTCGTTCAGAATCAATTCAGGCAATCGTCGAGTCTGCACTACATTTGGGATTGAGTTCGAGACGTTCCGGGAGGGTAAGGCCGAGCTGCTGTAGGAGTGCTTTCTGCTCAGCCGTGGGTTCGGTAATGCGGCGCAAACGGATCTCACGGCCTTCCGTGGTCGGCAGGATAATGTCGGCGCTCTGAAGAGTGGAAAGCAGAGCGAGAGCCTTCATAGCGGAAAAAGGCTGAGCGTTGGTGACACCGCTTCGGGACGGCTGTGGCACAATCGGCGCCCGCCGTTTCAGTAGATGCTTGAGAGTGACCCACAGCGCATAGCCGAGGAAGCCGACCATCACATGGGCTTTGACGCGGGACTCCAGTTGGTGAAACAGAGGCCGGATGGACAGCTCGCTTTTCAACGCGCGAAA
>JAFARV010000970.1 GCA_019245255.1 Acidobacteriaceae bacterium
TCTGCTGCGCGGTCAGGAACGATTGCCCGTCCCTCAGTCCTGAATCCAGGACACGCAACAGATCTCCCGAGGTAAGTTCGACCGCCTTCCGCACGCAACCGCCGAATTTACAACCAGTGCTCTTGATGGATATGGACTTCGTTGTCATTTGCCAACTCGTCCGGCACCGTATGCCTCTGATCCGGTTCTTGTACATCGGTTCGTGCTTTTGCTCCACGCTCCTTTCAGACCCCGCCTCACGACGACGCCCTTGCGCTTCGCTATCACTTCACCTCCATCAGGTTGTGAAAAGGACTTTCACCTTCGAGCTATCGAACATGCTCGGCACACAAATGAAAATCCCGGGTCAACGCGCTTGGCGTTGCCCGGGATTTGTTTTCGTTAGAGGGATTTGAGGTTAGCCGCGGACCCGCTTTCTGGCTACCGCACCGGCACCGAGCAGACCCATGCCCATGAGCAGCATGGAGCCGGGTTCGGGAACGGGACTTGGGGGTGTAGCCGCGAGACTACCAGAATAGCTATGCGAGAAGCCCGCCGAGGACTCTACTGCGCTGAGAATCTCGGCGATCGTCCCATTGGCGACCTGAGTAGTTTCGATATCGACCAACTGACTTACACCAGAACTCGGCGGCGGAAAATAGGCGATACCGTCGAGTGTTATGCCGACTGACACCGTTGTAGGAGTGCTCTGGGTAAGCGTGAAGGGCGATAAAAATGTGGTCCCTCCCATAGTGAACGTCGGAGAGCAAGTGACCGACGTTGCAGTGCAGGGCCCACCCACGCCGGCCGGAACGTTGGTGAGATCAACCCGAATGGTCCCTGCCGGCGTCGTAAACTCGGCAAAGTCCGGAATGTTTACCGGCCCTGTCACAGGGAAACCTGCGGGATTGACGAGATTACGAAAAAAAGCACTCGTGACATTCGTGAAGTCGCCGGTCCCGCTACCGGTCACCGGAATGATCGGGTTCGTGGCGAGCTGACCGTGGTCCGCGCCCCAGTAAATTGCACCAGTTGTGACCGTGGCGACCTGAGGGCCGACTATATCAATAGTTCCGTTCACCGGCGTGGCCATGGCCGGTAAAGAAGCTATTGTTGCTATGGTTAGCGCGGGTATTACCGCGCGTATATTGACTCTCAAATTGATTCCCCTCCGCAAGAATGAAAGGTTAAGCCAAGTGCTTAACCCACAACTTGACTCTAAGGCAAATGTCCGCTGCGGGTCAACGGTTTTTTCTCCTTAAAGTCCTGTGTTTCCATACCGTTACGAGTAAATCGTACGTACTAGGTACAATTACTAGTCCCAAATCGAAATCCTGCTAACACAATCACTTACGGACAGACCCATTCTGTCCACGCTGATAGACCCACGAGCATCAAAATGTGTTTCAGAAGTGAATAACCCGGGAAAATCCCGGGCCATCTTCTGCAGAATTTTGGCTTCGATCGGTATTACGGAGCGATTTGAATAAACCCTAATGTTTCCGGCAGCGATGCCGGGGCATTGGTGAACAAGCCGCTCGAAGGACTGAACGGACTCTTCAGGTACCTATTTGCATCCGTAAGTGATGACCCGTTTGATTTCAGAAAGTCCGCCGCCTGTTGCTGCAGAGCAAAGGAGATTGAAGCTTCGGCACCCTCGCCAAGAATGGTCGGATTTGTCAAGGCGCGGTGCGGCAAAATCGGTAAACCGGGGAAGTTCGGGTCCTCAATGACCGCCAGCTCTGGGGCCACCGGCAGCGCGGCAACGAAATCGAACAGAGATGTCGTTGAGCGGGCGTTGGCTGCCAGCACCAGCGCCGATTCCGTCGGGTTCGGCACTTCCAAGTCTCCAGTCCCGAACTGGAACAACACCTGTTTGGGCGAAACCCCACTCAATGGTGAAGTTTTCAAATGCGCGGCATATCCGAGCGGGTCCCCCGTCACGTCGATCCACTCGGCGGTCTCGAATGCCGCCTGATCAGCCAGCGCTCCGTTCACCGGACTCGTGACGGGCGGCTGAGCCGGGAAAGGGTAGCTATCGTTGAAATCAACGAAGTTTAGATTGCGGAAGTACAACGGCTCGGGAGCCAGTCCGGCGAGAACGTTCAGCAGGTCCGGATCGGAGGTGACCGATCCCAGGTACGCATCCGCCCCGGGCCTCTCTTCAACGGAAAGCCGTGACACGTCGACCTGGCTCCCGCCCCCGCTGTTGAGAACTGCCGTTTTGATCGACGGCTCGACGGCCATCATCAGGGCTCCGTAAAGGGATCCAAGAGACTGTCCTATGTAGTAGATGCGATTGGGATCCAGGTTCAGCCCAAGCCCATTCGTCCCCTGAATGGTGTGGACGAGCGTCATGAGGTCCACGGTGGACTGACGGAAACAGTCGCGCACCCCAAATGGTCCCGGAACAATACAACCGTCAGTTGGTCCGATCGTTTTGCTATTCGGAAGCTGCACGCCCCGGCCCGGGGTCCATTCGGTGAAGGTGTTCCCCTCTTTTGTTAGTACGGATACCGTGCTCCCCGCGCCAAAGCCATGCCCCGTGATTTCGAGCGCCAGCGTCGCAAATCCGTTCTTTGCCAGCGTGGACGCAATATAGGTTGACGCTCCAAACTGGTTGTCGCCGAGTCCGTGGCCGAAGATCACGACCGGCACCTCGCCGCTTACCCCGGCAGGGAGAAACACATGAAAAGAAACCAGGACATACCCGGTAGGAGTTGTTGGCGGCGTCGTGATCAGCCCGTTCGAAGGGTTTAGAAATAGCGGGCTTAGAAAGGTTCCAAAGGCGACGCTTTGCACGTTCGACAGCGCAGCGACAGGAATGTTTTGAGGCGGAAGCGCGCTTTGGGAGGGATTATAGGTCAGCGTCCGGATGTCCCCGATTGCGAACGAGAACGGAAAACCGGCAGGCAAAACGACGGGAAGCGTCTGGCCCACAAATTGTCGCGCCTGTTCCAGCCATTTGGTAACCGTCATAGTTGTAAAGAGCGAAGCGCCGATAACCTTTTTCTTAGGCCCGCCCAGGTCCTCAAGAGCATCGGCGAGCGCCGAGCAGTACGACGAGCCCGTTCCTTTGGCGCAAGCCGTATAAGTTGGCTCCGCGGCTATCGTTCCTCCTTGCGAATCCTTGAGTGCATCCGTGGCAAGGAGAAGGTATTGGCTGTCCTGATCGAGTACCTGGGCCGGCTTTCCGAAAACACACTTGGTGGTGGAATCTACCGCGCTGGGGCCGACGACCAACTGCTGCAAGCCGATGGCATGACTCATGACAGGGTGGCCGCCGGGTCCGCTCATAGGAACGATACTTAACCCCGCAGCCAGACTGTTCGGATCGATTGGACCGGAGAAGCAGACCATCAGCCGCGGGTTGACGCTGAATCCGTCTATCTGGTTGAGAACAGCCTGGTTACTGCAGACTGCACCGTACCCGGTATCACACGAATTCGCTGAATTGGGAAGAGCGATCCGAATCCCGGTTTGCTGGGTCTTGTCGGTAACGGTGAGCGCGTTTGTTGGAAACGGTCCGACAGCAAATGCCCCAGACAACACGTCCCGCGGGTCAGCGGAAAAGTGTAGCGTGGTTTGCGACCAGGCTACTGGCACACAGGTAAGGAGAGCCAATAGTAGGCTAGATTGCACTTTCAAGGTTGTTCCTCCGAAGTCCTAAGCGTAGGTGAGGGCTTACCTGAATTGCTGCTCGTAGTTTTACGTTAATTCGCTCGTTTTTTCGTTAATTCCGTTCAACGTATGCTCAAGTCTTTGATAGGATTGATCTCCTCGATGCGAGTGATCCCCCTCGAAAGGTTCTGCGCTCTCGAGGAGGTCTTCGCTTTTCCCGGTTACAGCTTGCGGTTGAGAAGGGTCAAAGACGCGAATTTAGCGCTCCCCTCCCGTCGTGACCGCATCCGCGCTCGCCGGGTCGACTGCTCCCCAGACTGCCCGCGCACCCCAAACTGCTCGAGCGCCCCAGACAGCTCTGTCCGCGCCATCGGCGGTGGCGCCCCAGACTGCCCGGGCACCCCACACGGCACGATCACCCGATAACTCGGAGGCACCCCAGACGGCTCGAGCTCCCCATACGGCGCGTGCACCCCAGACAGCACGGTTCGCATAGACTGAGCCAGGATCATATTGAAGCGTCACGTCGCCGCTCGTCGGGTCATAAGTTGCTATGGGAGACATGGCATTGCCGCTGGCCGGCAACTGACCGATGCCGTTGAGCGCAGCTGCGAGGTCGACATAGCCCGCACCGACGGTAAAGATATCGTAGTAATCCGTATATACGTTGCCGGTAGTGGGATCCGTGACCGTACTCGATTGCGGAAAGGTTTTATATGCGCTTTCCATCAGCAAAAGCTTGACCTGATCCGGCGTGAGTTCGGGGTGGGCCTGCAGAATATCGGCTGCGGCGCCGCTCACAGCCGCTGTAGCCATGCTGGTCCCGTTCAGGATGAAGTATTGGTTAGAGTACCCTTTGCCAAAGTCGACGGCCGGCGGCTCAACCGACGGGTCGCTGGGTGGGGCAGGCTGTGGCGCAGGCGATCCGGCGAAAGGTGCATCTGTCATGAATGACGACAGCGGCACGGCATCCTGCGGATTTGTGAGTTCCAGCGTGCCGTGTTTCGCCAGTAGCGAGACAACCAGGTTGCCCGGCGCGACGATGTCCGGTTTCACCACATGATCGACCTGCGTCGGACCTTTCGAGCTGTAGCTTGCAATTAGATCGTCTGTCCGCGTGAACGTGCCTTCGGTCTTCATGGCGCCGACCGTAATCACGTACGGATCATTTCCGGGGGCGTTGATCGTCCCGTACCCCTCATTTCCGAACGAATTATCGCGCCCGTCATTGCCCGCGGCGACCACCACCACAATGCCCGCTTTCCACGCGCTTTCAACGGCTGCGCACAGCGGATCGAGCTTGTAGCTTTCAAATACCGGCCGTCCAAGCGACAGATTCATGACGCGAACGTTGTACAAATCCTTCAATGCGATTGCCCGGTCAATTGCAGCCATCACCTGGCTGTCGGTACTCTCCCCATTGGAGTCGAGGACCTTCAAATTCAGTAATCTGGCGCCTGGTGAGATGCCGATGAAATGCTCGGTGCAGTCCCCACATGCCGAGCTGAGACCGTTTGAAGCGATGATGCCTGCCACGTGCTGCCCGTGCCCATACCAATCAGGAGCGTGGTTCAGCCGAGCGTGGGTGCCTGAAGGCCCACTGGTGAAATCCTCTTCGTACGCGATGCTCCATAGCGGAGTGAGACCGAGATTCGGGTTCGCGTCCATACCGCTGTCGACGACGGCGACCCCAACACCAAACCCGATCAATCCTGCCCTCCATGCGGCTGGAGCGTTAATGGCAGCGGCCGTCAACGCGAGTTTCCGATGCACGGCGCGATCCGGTGAAATGTAAACAACTGCCGGGTCGGACTCCAGGCTGGTCAGCGCCGAAGCCGGGATTCGGTAGACACCTGCCTTGATGTTGGTGAACTCCGAAACGACACTGCCCCCCAAGAT
>JAFARV010000103.1 GCA_019245255.1 Acidobacteriaceae bacterium
CCATGGCGCGATCCACGCAGTGCTTGTAGATGGTGCAGGTGCTCGCGTTTAGCCACACAGCAGGCGGATAGGCTGCCTGCGCGATGGCTTCGCCGACAAGCGCGGTAGTGACAACTCGCGAATGTTTGATTTCCCGGCGGTTGGCCGCATTGTAGCGGCAATTTACGTTCTTACCGGCAAGATTGATGACCACGTCCGCGCGGTCAATGACGCGCGCCCAATCACCGATTTCGAAACCGTCCCATCGCACACAGCGCCAGGGTCCCTGGCCCGGGTGGCGACTGATCACAGTCACAGAATGACCTTGCTCATGAAAATGCCAGGCAAGAATGCGACCGAGATGCCCGCTGCCTCCAGGGAGGACAATGCGCAACGGGGAGGGCGCCATTGCGTCCGATTGTAGCGAATTTCAATTAGAGAGCGGGTACTAGTAGTGTGAGCGGGCACTCTGAGTAACCGCGGTGCGGTCATATGTTATTTTTGAGTGCTTAGGCCGCGGTCCAAGTAGAACGCGCACCCACACTTAAGGGATTACGCCATGAGGATTGCCGGCTTTTTTCTGATGCTGAGCGGGTGGATCATCGCCGTCTCGGCGCTGATCCTTCTGCAGCCGGGCCCGGCGCAGGTGGCGTTCGCCTGCTGTAGCGTGGCAATCCAGGCCGCCGGTTTCGCATCGGTCGTGCGCTCGCACGTGGTGACTCGAGGTCGAGCGAGTTGATTCCTGCTGCGTTCCCGATTCTGCTTCTGCTGAACGTTCCGCTTGCGCCGGCGGGTCTGGTGTTAATGAACGCGGGGTTCGCTCGGACCCGCGCCGTATCGCACCTTTTGTACGCCTCGCTTGCGGCGATAGCGATAGCGAGTTTTGCGTTCTTCGCGATCGGATTCGCATGGCAGGGCGCTCCGGGAATTCCCGGTCACGTGATCTCTATCGGCGGAAGCAGATGGGATTGGATCGGCTCGGGGCCATTTTTCTTCCGCGGATTCCAAAGCGAGCAGGCGGATGCCACGCTTGCTGCAGTGCTTGGACTTTTCTCCGTGGGCCTGTGCGCGATGATCCCGGTATTCGCCGGAGCTGAGCGGTGGCGTCTCGGACCCACACTCGTCGCATCCGCGCTGACCGGCGGCTTTGTCTTTCCGGTATTCGCACACGCCGTCTGGGGCGGTGGGTGGCTTGCGCAGCTCGGCCGCGAATTTCACCTTGGGCGCGGATTCATTGACGCTGGGGGCTCGGCCTGCGTTCACAGTACCGGTGCCCTCATTGCCCTTTCCGTGGTTTGGGTGTTAGGACCGCGCCGAGGTAAATACAACGCGAGCGGATTGCCGTCGGCAACGCCCGGCCATAATGCTGCTTTCATCCTCGCCGGCTGTTTCTTTGCTTTCGAAGGCTGGCTGGCGCTGAACTGTGCGGGCGCACTGCTATTCAATGGCGTCCCCCCAAGCGGGCTTGCGCTCGTTGCCGTAAATTCGTTCCTTGCGGCGATAGGCGGGATTATCTCGTCCTCGTTCATCACACGAGTTCGATTTGGCAAGCCGGACGCCTCACTTTCTGCGAATGGCTGGATTGCCGGGCTCGTCGCGGTAAGCGCCGGATGCGCGTTCCTGAAGCCCCCGGAAGCGATGTTAGTGGGGCTGATCTCGGGCACGCTGGTCGTGTTTTCCGTCGAATTACTCGAGTTACATTTGAAAATCGACGATCCCTGCGGAGCGATTTCCGTGCATGGAGCAGGCGGCATCTGGGGTGTTGTGGCGGCAGGTTTATTTCTGGGTCCCGATCAACTTACCGCGCAACTTATTGGACTCGCAACGTTGCTGGGACTGGTGTTCCCGGTGAGTTACGGCCTCAACTTACTAGTGAATCGCTTTCTGCCGTATCGAGTTAGTCAGGAAAGCGAGCGACAGGGTGTGGATTTGGCCGAGTTGGGCGCTGGCGCTTACCCGGAGTTCATGATCCATCGCGACGATTTCACGCTGCGATAGCGGGGCGATTTTCCGCCACCGTGGATAAATACCGGTCCAGAGCTCCCCTAACGGCGAGCCACGTAAAGCAGCACGACGAAGATAACCACCGGAATCATTGCGATCATGGCGTAGAACAAAATCGTCCTGTGCAACGGGGACCGGCGCGTTTTCCAGTCGGTCAGTTCCGCTCGTTCAGCGACGCCGACTTGATCCTGATGGGCGAGATCCCACGCCATCTCACGAGCGGCGCTATAGCGGTTCTTGGGATCGCGCTCGATGGCTCGATAAATGATTTCCTGCAGCTGAGGTGTGATCTCAGGATTCAACTCGCGCGGCGGCATGGGGTTGTTCAAGAGACGGTCGTTCATGATAGCGAACGCGTTCGGACCCTTGAAAGGAGTCTCTCCGGTAAGCATCTCGTACAGCATGACGCCGAGCGCGTAAATGTCACTGCGGCCGTCGCCGCGTTTACCTTTCACCTGCTCCGGGGATATATAGTCCGGGGTTCCCATCACGTTCGAGAGCTTTGCGAAAGTAAGGCGTCGCGCGCCCTCGTGACCTGCGATACCGAAATCGATGAGCTTCACATTGTCATCGGCATCGACCATGATGTTCTCGGGCTTGAGATCGCGATGGACAACACCGTGCGTGTGTATGTACTCGAGGGCATCACAGATTCCGATCGTGATTCGGACCGCCCGATCGATGGGAAGCTTGCGCTGATCGCGAAGGATGTCACGAAGCAGGATGCCGTCGATCCACTCCATAGCCATGTACACGCGGCTATGGTGGTCGTCGGCGAATACTTTCATGACTGAGGGATGGTCGAGCTTGGTCCCGATCTCCTGCTCACGTTTGAAGCGATCGAAAAAGACCGGCTCAGATTCGACTTCCGGGTGCGGGACCTTGAGCGCAACCTGCTTGCCGTCGCGGAGGTCGGTGGCGCGAAAGATCGAGGCCATGCCGCTTCTGGAGACTAGGGACTCGATCTGATAGGAATCCAGTTGCTCGCCTGGATGAAGGGGCGTCATGAGATTCGCACAGATAAGTGGTCTTATCCAGACTAGCGAATCTTGTAGTGGCGTCCACGATACATGCCGACGCGCTCGACGCCTTTGACCCGAATGAGTTGAATGGAGATGTTGTCTTTTCCGTCGCGCCGCTTGGCCATTTCGACCAGAGTTTTCGCGGCCTCACCCAGGCTCGAATGCGACCGGAGCGTCTCCTCGATATCGCGTTCGCGAACGGAATTGTGCAGTCCGTCAGAGCACAGCAACAACACATCGCCGCTATAGACCTGATGGTCGGCAACATCCACGTTGACGATCATTGACGGACCGAGCGAACGGCTGAGCACGTTTGTGGTTTGAGCGTTCGACGCCTCGCGCGTGGTGATCAGGCCCATTCGGAGCTGCTCATTGGGCACGGTATGATCGCGAGTCAAAAGCGAGGCGCGGCCGCCTCGGATCAGGTAGCACCGCGAATCACCCACATGTGCGACAACAGCGCGATCGAAACGTAGTGCACAGGCGACAACTGTCGTGGCCATGCTTGCACCGCCTGGACCGGTTTCGGCGGCAGCTTCGTACACCTTGAGATTGGCCTTCTGAATCAAACGGGGCAGGAAGGATGTGAGCGGATCTCCCGCAACTGCATCGCGGAAATCACTGACCATCGAATCAACGGTCATTCGGGACGCAACTTCGCCGCGGTCGTGACCGCCCACGCCATCAGCCAGCACGAAAAGCCAGCCACGCTCGCGGGCTGAATCGGGCGTTTCGGGACTCAGATAACCGATCGAGTCCTCGTTATGATCCCGCACCAAGCCCGTATCGGAGAGTTGATCAAAATCGACATCTAACACGGATGACAGGTGTATATCTTGGGCTGGGGCAGCTTCGGCAAACATAAATTACTTCCAGAAAACGCGTGGACGGGTTTGTAGGACCCGTCCACATACCAGCTCACAAGTGCGACTTTCAATAAATAGCTTTGGCGCTGGCCGGCTGATTGACCAAGGTTGTTCGCCCGGTAAGCTTTGACGACCGGATGAAGTAAATACCGCCGTAAAGACCCCACACTAGTGCGACACCCAGGGCGAGCAGCGGCTCCATCTTTGTGCCGAAACCCATGAAGGGGCCGATTAAGTAAAAAGCCATACAAGCGAGATTTGCAGCGAGGCCGAACACCGGGATAGCGAAGTGTTTCAGCGCATTGAATTTCGGATGCTTGTGATACGCGATTATGCAGATGAAACAGCTCAGCATATAGAGAAGGAACGTTCCGAAATTTGAACAGAGCGTTACCAGCAACAGCGAATTTGGAAACGCGGCCATCTTGTCATGGCTCAGGTAGCCGAAACTCGACCAGAACCCCTTCGGGAGCGCCGATACCACACTGTCGGCAAGTGCTCCAGCGTCGCCGAAAAGATTGGATACGCCGACTACTCCGACTACCGCAGAGATCGTCGCAAGCGTCCAGATAGCGCGGTGCGGCGTGAGGTTCGAGTTGTGAAGCGCGCCGAAGGAGTCAGGCAGCTCAGAGTCTTTGCCCATGGCATAAGTGACTCGCGCCCCGGTGTTGATGCAGGACAGCGTTGTTCCGATAATGGCGAGGAACACTGTGAACGCTTCCACCAGCATGAAGATCCGGCCGTTGCCGGGACCGAAGATGGCATTGCCGATCATGATCATCATGTCTCCAAGCGGTGCAGCGGAACCGGTCGCAGTCTGCATCGGATAGCCGCTACTTAGGAAGTAATTGGCTGCGAAATACTCCACTAGATAACAGAATGCCCCCTGAACTAACAGCGACACAATAACTGCAATGGGGACGTCTCGTTTAGCGTTCTTCGCTTCGCCTCCCATCGCGGTGACCGATTCGAAGCCGACCAGGATAAGAATTGCGATGGTGGCCTGCACAAACACCCATCCGAAATTGTGAACTCCCACGACCGACCCTGCGCTGGGATGTGAGACGAAATTGCCTTTCTCATCGTGCTCGGGATAGGTGATACGGAATGGCACCGGTTTCCCGGAGGCGTCGAGCTTCGGTTTGGGAACACCATTGGCGTCGCGATCGATTGTTTCTGTAGTCTGACCGTTTGCGGTCGTCTTTACGGTCGCAAACTCGTAGGTGTAGGCTTCGCTGGAAGTCGAATCAAACTGGTAAGCAATGCTCCCCGGCGGATGGTTCATGCGATAACCCAAGGCCATAACTGAGAAGACCAGTAACGCTGAGATCTGAATAACGTTGATGGCGATATTCACTGAAGTCGCGCCGTTGATGCCACGATGTGCGATGTAGGCGATCGCATACGAGAAGATGATGGCCACCAGAGCCATGAACATGGGACCCGGGTTCGATGCGCTCATGAATCCAGGCCAGAGCGTACCAACCAGGTACCCGCACAGTTGTCCCATAACCGCAACCATCACGCCGGGGTAAACCCAGTAGTAGAGATGCGAGCCCCATCCGACAATGAACTTTGAAACCCGCGCGTAGCGCCAGGCTTTGTCGTGATTGAGAAAAGACTGTTCGGCGAAATAGTACGAGCTGCCCGTTCCCGGATAGAGCTTGGCCATTTCGGCGTAACAGACCGCGGTTGCGAGGCACAGTAGCAGGGCGAGAACAATGCCCATCCACATGGCGGGCGCGGTATTACCCGCGGTCGCCTGAATGATGAAGGTAAGCCACAGAAACGCTCCAGGCGCGATCAGCGCCATAGCATTCATCGTTAAACCGGTGAGCCCCAAAGTGGGTTTCATTTGTGGCGCTGTAGTGTCAGCCATGATGGTTTCTCCTCGAAAAAATAGTCGATGGAGTCAGACAAGGACTGCGTCTGCGCCTCGGACGGGGAAGGCAACGGCGACGACACTCGCCGTGAGGGAAAAGCAGGCGTTCAGGCTTCGGCCCGAGGAAACCTCACACCTGATTGCAATCGACAATGAGCCGCAATGGCCCTGCTGCCGAGGCACGCAACTGGGTGCCTAAATTTGGCTGTACGTTCAGCGTTGTGAAGAGATAAAGATTTCCTAAATGAAAAACTAATGGTAACGGGGCAGAGTTCCTGGCCGCCAATCAAAAATTTGGATTACAGGTATTATCGCGGACAGGGCGCCGATGCGCGTCGCCAGACAGAATGGCCTACGGCGCGCTTACCCGTTGCCGAGGGCCCCGGCCATGTCAGGCGAGTGTAAATGTATGATACC
>JAFARV010000110.1 GCA_019245255.1 Acidobacteriaceae bacterium
GTCGGAGGCGCGCCATTTCAGCTCTTCAGGATCAGAGATGTATTGTCCGAGCGAGGGGCGGGTGAGAAATAGCGAACCTTTCTGGGTAAGAATTAGCGGATCAATTGAACCCACGGGGCCACTTGATTGACCGAAAGTGACCATCATGCCGCGCGGCCGCAGACAATCGAGACTCTTGGTGAATGTTGTGGCGCCCACAGAATCATAAACGACGTGAACGCCATGATTGCCTGTCAGGCGTTTGGTCTCTTCGGCGAAGTCCGTTTGCGTATAGAGAATCATGTGATCGGCGCCGTGCTCGGTTGCGAGGCGGGCCTTGTTCTCGGCAGAAGTCGTTCCAATTACCGTCGCGCCCGCGATTTTCGCCATCTGAACAATCAGAAGACCGGCCCCACCCGCCGCAGCATGCACCAGACAGATGTCTCCGGCTTTCAGCGGGTATGTTGATCGAGTGAGATAGTGCGCCGTCATTCCCTGCAGCATTACAGCGGCTGCTTGGTCGAGGTCTACTGACTCGGGAACCTCAACCAGAGATGTGTCGGGGACAACAATATATTCGGCGTACGATCCGCGCGTCATAGCCCACGCAACGCGCTGGCCTTTCCTGAACCGCGATGGGGAGCCGGTATCCTCAATGATTCCTGATCCTTCACTGCCAAGCCGGATGGGACTTTCCGGGACCTTGTAAAGCCCTGTGCGGTGGTAGATGTCTATATAGTTGACGCCTACGGCATGAATCCTCACCAGCACCTCCCCGGCGTTGGGGTGCGGCATTGGCACGTCGATGAGCTTCAGATTCTCGGGACCACCGATCGGATCCGCTGTAACGGCTTTCATGTAGCCGATTCTACGATGCAGCCCTCTTCAATCGAGCACGCCGGCGCAGGTGGGTTCTGGCGGAATAGATCGCAAGATAAGCGAGAGTAAAGGGCGCCACGGCCAGGGTAGCAGCTGCAGCAAGCAGAGCTTCGTGTAGATCCCAATCCTTGCCCTCAAACGGGTTCAGCCGCTTCGCGAGCATCTTTTCAGCAGAGCGAAGATTCCAGATGTCGACCGAGAAGTAACCCATGTACTCGTTGAAAATTACGATCCTGGCTGGACTGCGGAGTGCAAGCGCCCACTTCCATTTCTGTAGAACCGGCGATCCGGCACACACAATCGCAAGCACACCGTAGCCCGCGGACGCCAGTTTGGCAATGAAACGGCTGCGGTTCTCTCGGACTGCACGATCGTGAACCGAATACACGGTGCCGCAATGAGGTAAAAACGCGGCAGGCGGTGTCGGGTAGCAGGTCAGGAGGTCCAGTTGCGCGGGAGTCTTCTGCGTGTACAGCAACCGCAAGACCTGTTCACAAACATCGCGGGGGCCGCTCTCAACCAAAAGCACTTTCGAAAAATTGGGCTGAGCGCGAGCATAGAAACGGCGGATCGAGGGATGCACATCCCATCGTAGCCGCCGACCACATACGCAGCGTTATTCAGAACGCAGGGCAATCGTCGGGTCTACCCGGGCGGCGCGCCGGGCAGGCATGTAGCTGGCAAGAAGCCCGACCAATATGAGGACGAGCGTCGCCGCCGCGAACGTAAGAGGATCGTTGGGAGCAACGTCGGTGAGCACGCTGCGCATCATTCGGGTTAATACCGCCGCCCCGAGCAAGCCAAGCAAAGTTCCAGTACCGACGAGGAATGCTCCTTGGAAGAGAGTCAGTTTCAGCACGTCGTAAGTGCTTGCGCCGAGCGCCAGCCGGATCCCGAATTCGCGCAGGCGTTGGCCAACGGTGTACGACACGACGCCGAACACCCCGATCGAGGCCAGCAGCAAGGCAACGACACCGAACAACGCGAGCAAAATTGCACCGAATCGCGCGGGTGCGCGACCTTCGGCGCGGACCTCTTCGAGAGTTCGAATCTTGTATAAGGGCACGTCCGGATCGATATTCGCGATGGTTTTGCGAATAGCAGGAATGATTGCTGCCGGATCAACGTTGCTGCGAACAACCAGCGACAGGCCAGGTCTGGGGAATTGCGCCAAAGCTAAGTAGACCTCGCCGGGTTCTCCAATTGCCACCTTCACCGCGGGGTTTTGCTCAACTGCGCCAACCACTCCAACTACGGTTCTGGCGGGACCGTTGAGTTCGAGCTTGATCACCTTCCCGACTGGATTTTGATTTGGCGAATACTTCTTGGCGACTACGTCTTCAATGATCGCCACGGGCTGTGCCTGTGCAGTATCCGCGTGGCTGAAAAGTCGACCTTGCCGCAGCGGGATTCCCATTGTTTGGAAATAATCGGGTGAAACGGCGGCCCTTAATACAATGGGCACATCTTCGGGCCGAGGCTCGGGCCGATCCGTGAAGTGGAGGCCACTGCCGTGGAGATCGTCTCCGCCGGGAACGGCCTCCGTGGCGGCGGCATGCTGAATACCAGGCAGTCTGTCAAATTGCGAAAGCACAGCGTCGAGAAAGCGCCGTTGGTTCTGTATGTCACGATATTCGGGGCCGGTCAAGGCGATGTCCATTTTCAGGACCCCACGTGATTCATATCCCGGCGGGTGGTTACGCATTTGCAGCAAGGATCTGACCATCAATCCGGCGCCTGCAATCAGGATCATCGTGAACGCGACCTCGCCGATGACGAAGAAGTTGCCCAGGCGATTCTGATGTCGTGACATCTGCCCGCGCTCGGTTTCTCTCAAAGGCTGATTCGTTTCGGCGTTGCGGAACTGAAGCGCGGGAAGGAAGCCGAAAAACAGAGCGGATGCTAGCGCCAGACCGAACGCGAACAGCAGTACTGGTCCGTTCAGAGCGATCACTTGTGTGTTCGGGAGTTCAGCTCCAAGCTTAGGAATTACTCTAATGCCGAGGAACGCCGGCGCTATGCCGGCCGCAGCACCGAGAACGGCAAGCAAAACACTCTCGGAGAGTAACTGCGAGAAAACTCGCGATCGGCTTGCTCCCAGCGCGAAACGAATCGCGATCTCTTTTCTCCGCCTGGTTCCGCGAGCGAGCAGAAGATTAGCGATGTTGGCGCACGCAACCAGAAGCACGAATCCGACTGCGCCGAAAACGATCAGCAGAAGCGCTCTTACGTCTTGAACAAATGCGTCTTCCACGTGCTGCAACCGGATGGTTTGTCCGTGATCCTCCTTAGGATACTCGGTTGCAACGCGCCGATTTAACACATTCATTTTCTGCTGTGCCGCGGCGAAGCCCAGTCCCGGTGCAAGGCGGCCCACCACTTCCCAAGACCGGCTGCCACGCGATTGAGCTGTGAGTGTATCGAACAAGGCTGGCACGTACACCTCTTCGTGTTCGAAACGTGGTACGTCCTTCGGCAGCACTCCCATGATGATGTGTGGGCTACCATCGATCACCAGGCTGGTTCCTATGGCTGACGGATCCGAATGATAGCGGGTGCTCCAAAGGTTCCAGCCGAGAACAACCACATTCGCGTGCCCGGGCTGCGCTTCTTGTGAATTGAAAGTCCGCCCGAAGGTTGCTTTCGCGCCTAATATCGAAAACCATTCGGGGGTGACAAACAGTCCTTCAGTCCGCTCACTGCGATCGCCCGTCCGCAGATTGACGCCGTCGCTCCTGAATGCCGCGAGATATTGAAAGATTCCGCTAGCCTTCCAATCGCGGTAGTCAGGAACCGATGCGGGGAAATTGTGGAGTCCGCGTGCTTCGTTTTCCGTCCAAACCATCGCTACACGATCGGGAGAGGGGATAGGTAATGGAGTCAACAATGTGGCATCCACAACACTGAAGATTGCGGTGTTGGCTCCGATTCCAAGCGCCAGGGTTGCGACTGCGACTGCCGCGAAGCCAGGCTGCTTGCGGAGCATGCGGGCGGCATATCGGACATCTTGCAGGAAATTGTGAAGCGGCGCTCCGGTCCGTCTTTCGCGAACTGACTCTTTTATTTGTTCCGCGCCACCTATCTCCATTCGCGCTGTACGCCGCGCCTGATGCTCTGGAACGCCCTGAGAGATCTTCTCGTCGGCCAACAATTGCGTGTAAGAGCGGATTTCTTCATCGAGCTCGCGGTCTTCTCGCGAGTGCTGAAGCACGCGTATCGCAAAATGCCACGTTTGTCTCAGTGACCACATAGCGGTATCAATTGCTCTCAAGCATCTGCCCGATGGCGAAAGAAATACGAATCCAGCGTTGCCGCTCTTTATCGAGCTGCCTGCGACCGACCGCAGTGATCTTGTAGTATTTGGCCTTGCGGCGGTTTTCCGATTCTCCCCACGAAGAACTCAGCCACCCCTGTTCTTCCATCCTGTGCAGCGCCGGAAAAAGCGACCCGGGTTTCACCTGAAATGCGCCCGCCGTGACTTGCTCGATGCGGCGGGAAATGCCAAGCCCATGTAGCGGTTCCAAGTTAAGAGCTTTAAGAATCAGCAGATCGAGGGTCCCTTGCAGGATTTCGGTTTGTTCACCCATCTCGAAGCACTTCCTATCGAATGCCTATACCAGAATAGCTGGTTCATATCGAATGTCAATAGGAGAATGAGTTGAAGAGAATGGAAGAGACGGCCAATTTTTGTGATTCGTTGGAATAATCAAGGACTTCGACGTGCTCGGCTGCTGGTCACAACGGTGCTGTGCGTCCTCGGGGCACTGACGTGCCGCGCGCAGGACACCGGCAATTCACAAGCTCAGCCTCCCGAGAATCCACCGGCAAAAGGCGGAGAAATTCCCCGGCAGCAGGAAAACAAAACTCCTGAACCGAAAAGTCTCCCCGAGCGCTGGAATCTGTTCTGGCAGGCGACTTCGATCGGTCAATACCATGGGAGCTTCAGGTCCCCGTATGAAGGAGCATTCAGCCTGGAGGATTATCCGGAACGTGATGTCTCGCTGACGACAACGCTGTTTCTCGGCTTGCGGTTGGAGCAAAACACCCAGCTTTACTTTAACCCGGAAATCGCCGGGGGGAGAGGTTTCAGTGGCGTGAACGGACTCGCGAATTCCTCGAATGGAGAATTGCCGCGCGTCGCCTCCGCCACGCCAAAGCCATACATTGCGAGGCTCTATTTGTCGCACGATTTCGGTTTCGGAGCCGAAAAAGAATCATTTGAAAGCGAAGAGAATCAGCTTGCCGGAGAGCGTCCGATGACGCGATACACCATCGTTGTAGGTCGTTTTACCGTTACAGACTTCTTCGACAACAATCGTTACTCGCACGATCCTCGCACACAGTTCATGGGCTGGGCGATTATGTATAACGGAGCCTGGGATTATCCGGCTGATGTACGCGGCTACACGTGGGGTTGGGTGCATGAGCTTCATACAAAGAACTGGTCACTGCGCTACGGAAGCGCCGGTATGCCGAGAGTTGCCAACGGGCTGCGGTTCGATCGGCGCGTCTTGGTCGATCGCGGAGACGTCTTCGAAGAAGAACGCCGCCACGAAATCAGGAACCGTCCGGGTGCGATTCGGGTACTCGAATATGTAAACCATGCGGACGCGGGCACTTACAGCGAAGCGATTCAACTCGCAAAGCAGATTGGGGGCACCCCGGACGTGACCGCCACACGCCGTCATGGAACTCTCAAATATGGATTCGGCATTAATTGGGAGCAGGAGATTAAAAAGGATATCGGAATCTTTGGACGGCTCGGCTGGAACGACGGCAAAACGGAAAGTTTCGCCTTCACCGCCCTCGACAGGCTAGCGACAGGTGGCGTCTCCGTCACGGGTGAGCGCTGGCATCGACCCTTCGATACTGTTGCGAGCGAAATGACGGTCAGCGGTCTCTCCGCTGTTCACGCCGAATACCTCGCACTCGGCGGGCACGATTTTCTGATTGGCGATGGCCGCCTGCAATATGCGCCCGAGTATGTTTCTGAAACTTACTACAGCGCGCGCCTGTTTCCGGGATTTTTCACCAGCATAGATTTCCAGCACGTCGCGAATCCGGCTTATAACCAAGATCGTGGACCCGTGCGGATCTGGTCCATACGCTTGCATTGGGAAGTAGGCAAAGAGACAGTGCCGTTTCGAAAGCCCGATAAAGGCAGTTGATCTTGTTCAGGTCGCAACAGCAGTCGGTTGCGAATCGAGCAGGCGCATTAGTTCGAGGCGCAAGGCATCCACCAAAGCGTGCCAGCTCGCGTCGATGACGTTATCTGAGATGCCGACCGTCGCCCAGCTGCGGCGATGATCGCTCCACTCGACGAGTACTCA
>JAFARV010000271.1 GCA_019245255.1 Acidobacteriaceae bacterium
CTTCAAGGATCCGGACCATTCATATTCGGGCAGCAGAGTTGCGTACGACAACGGTGCGATGGACGGTTTTCTGAAGGCAGGCAAAAACGACCTGTTCTCGATCGGATACTATACCGAAAGCCAGGTTCCGTTCTACGCTGCTTTAGCGCGGAACTTCCTCGTCTGTGATCAGTACTTTGCGGCCATCCTCGGCCCGACCTTTGCGAACCGGATGTTTTTGTGGGCGGCGCAAACGGATCGTCTGGGCGACACGGCTCAGCTTTCAAACCTTCCGACTATCTTCGACCGTCTCAGCCATGCAGGTGTCAGCCACAAATATTACTTCAACAACCTGCCGTATCTGGCTCTTTGGGGTTTGAAATATATCTTCTCTACATCGCTGTTTTCGGAGTTCCTGCATGATGCGGCTTCCGGCAAACTCCCCTCAGTGTCTTTCATAGATCCGAGATACACAATTCTCGACGACGGAACGGGAAACGACGACCATCCGCACGCCGACATTCGCAATGGAGAGGCATTTCTGTCTCAAATTTATCGTGCTGTAACGTCCGGACCGGCGTGGAAGAACACCGTCCTGATCATCACGTTCGATGAGTGGGGCGGCTTCTTCGAACATGTTGCTCCGCCCCGCGTTGTGCCTGCGAACAACATTGATACGGATGACAACGGCGGAGTGCTGCTCGGTTTCAGAGTTCCCACAGTAATTGTGTCCCCGTTTACGTTGAATACGGCGACGAGGGTGCCCCAAGTGACTCAAACATTGTTCGATCACACGTCGATTCTGAAGTTGATCGAATGGCGTTGGGGTCTCGCTCCGTTAACACCGCGTGATGCCTCAGCAGAGATCGGCAATCCGGCCACCAGCATGAATTTCAGGAACCCCAATACTGCGGTTCCGAATCTTCCGGCGGCTGCGAGCGTCATAGCTACGCCCTGTTTCGGCGGTGGTATTTTGAGCGACCTTGCGCGGCAAGGCGCCGCGTCAGCGGCCGAGGTTGCAAACGCTCCGGGCGCCACGGAGTGGGCCAAATTCGCCGCAGCTCCCCACGTTCAGGAATGGCTGCAGCATCCGCGTTTTCGAGACCAGTTAGCGAGGCAATAAACACTTCGATAAAACTCAGCACAGATTCGGCTGGTGGCTGACTCAGGTTTGGACCATACCGGCAAGCTCGAGTAGCTGCTTCAAGTTCAACCGGCTATTCGTCGAGACATTCTTCGGAACACGAGGGCCAATCAGCAACGCTTGCCGGGGCTCCGCAAACCATGCCAGAAAGACGGACTGCTCCGCGCCGGGCAGCTTCTGAAGCTCAAGCCAGGTGTAGTAGGCGGCGAGATCGCCGTCGATTAGCGATCCCGAGGAATCGTTTTCGCGAGGCGCCCCGCCGTTGAGCAGGAACTCATTGAGACTTCGCTGGCTGACACGCGCAGCAACACGTACCATCAGAGTTTCAGCATGCGCCCGGCGTAGTATCTCGCGCGCGCTCCATTGGACAAAGCTCGTGCTGTAGATCTGTGTTCCTGAGCCTTCAGCAAACAGCGCCACAACGAAATGCTGCAACACCGGATCGGGCGTCATCGCTTCCGCGTTGCAATCGGCGGGAGTGAGTTCGGCCAACCGCGACCGAAGTAACTCAGGACCCCATCCGGAAGTAACTGCGCGTTCCATCACCTTCAGGACCGAAGTACGCACTGGTTCGGCATCATCGTAAGAAAGACAAGTGACTCCGTTTCCAATCGGTTCGCGACGGAAACCTGAGCCGCCATCCAGCACCCAATGCGCATATTGAGCCGGGTTCTGCGCCGCTCTCGCCGAGACAAGCTGTGCCAGAGAGTTTTGCGCATCGACGCCGTCAACTTGGGTGGTGTGTAAACCGTGCCGGCGCAGTTTCAGGAACAAAGGATAGTCGCCGGCGGCGAGGTCTTGTTCGCCCATTACAATCACAAGACGCGGGCCCTCGGCTCGGGAGCTGCTACCGGCCATTGGCAGTGCCTCCAACAGCGCTTTAGCCGCGGCACGATACTCGTCGATCTGGCGCGAAGACCACAAGAATGCAGTCAGGAGTTCCAGAAAATGCGCCGGGGTGTTCAACCAATCGCCCGCTGCCACATTCGGGGGCAGCGAAAGCCTGGTGAAGGGCTCGACCAAGCGTTGCAATGTCTTCGGCGGCAACACATCCAGTGCGCGCAATTGGTCGGAACGCTGATTGCGTTCCG
>JAFARV010000334.1 GCA_019245255.1 Acidobacteriaceae bacterium
GCCGTTTTGGTGATATCGGCGATGATCAACATCCCAAAGAAGACGCTCAAGAAATGGAGCCCTGCCATTCGGCTGTCCAAGTGATGGTGCCCGACGGCCACATGAAACCACAACATACCGAGCCCAAGCACCATCAATGAGGCGAGCGTCAGATAACCGGCACGATAGCCTCGGAGCTCGATCAACCGATCGCGCTCATCTGTTACCCGGTTCCGCGTCACCGCGGCAATGACCGACTGCACGATGATCTGCAGCAGGATAATTGCGACTATCACGCCGGCGAGATTGTTGACCGAGTTTTGCTGGTGCAGGAAGAAGTAAGGTCCGTAGACAACGAGCTCCGCCGCAAGCGAGGCGTAAAGAGTCCGCTCGCGGTAGGAAAGGTTTTTCAGCATTGGCGAATCGCTCCTGTGTAAAAAATATTTGACATTGGCAATATAGCGTCTTCTGCCGGTACGTGTCAAATATTTTTTACATGGGTTGTGAAGACCTGCGTGTGTCGCCCCGGCTGTTGACTTCGTAGGGAATCTGCTCAACAATCATTCCAGACATCGAAGCGCCGGGAGCGCGCATCCGCGGCCTTTGCGCTCTCAAGGAACCCGCGCAAAACGGCCGCGGCCTTTGCGCTCTTAAAGGAGGCGCCGTGGCGACGCTATTCTCCGTCACAGGCTGCTTAGTACGGAACCCTAAGTCCGTACTCGTTTTCTTTCTCTTCCTGCACACTGAGCTGCTAGGAGGTCAAAGCAACCTCAGGCTGGGAACGAGTTCGCTGGTCTTCGGTCCCGGCAGTGGGACCGGCAGTGTAGTCATCGCAGCGACGGCGAGATGGACGGCTGCGACCGCGACGCCCTGGCTTCACATTGATCCGGCGCGCACAACCGGCGGCGGCAACGCGCTGTTTACATTCACCTACGATTCCAACAGCGGCTCCACGCGCACCGGAAGCATCCTCTTTAACGGCGGTCAGGCAAGCGTGAGCGTGACTCAGGCGGGCGCCAGTTACTCACCCACAACCGAAGTCACGACACTTGTATCCTCCGTACTGGGGCCGCCGGCGCTTGACGGGTACGGGAATGTGTATTTCGCGGACGTTTATGCAGGCGCCATCAGGAAGTGGCATGCGGCTACGTCTCAGGTAACTACTCCGGTATCCGTGGGGCTGAAGCATCCACACGGGGTTGCAGTCGATCGCGCGGGCAACATCTATATTGCCGATACGGACCACAACGCGATCAAAGAGTGGGTAACTGCGACCGGGCAACTGGTCATACTCGTGCCGTTTCTCAATCAGCCTCTGGCAATTGCACTCGATCCCGAGGGCGACGTATATATCGCGGACACCGGCAATAACGCGATCGAAAAGTGGACCGCGGCAACGGGGCAGCTCACGACAGTCGTAGCATCACTGAATCAGCCATCGGGAATCGCCATCGACGGATATGGCAATGTGTACTTCAGCGACACAGGCAATGAGGCGATCAAGGAATGGGTCGCGGCTACGGGCCAAATCATGAAGGTGATTTCTTCAGGCCTGAACCGTCCGACATCGCTCGGGGTGGATGGGGCGGGTAATCTCTACTTCATCGATAACCAGCTCTATAAATGGACCGCCGGCACCGGCCAGGTGAGCCAAATCGCGGGCTGCTGGTTTGGGTATTGCGCATCGGGACTGACCGTGGACGGCGCCGGAAATTTGTACACCACATGGTGGAACGGTTACGGCTGCTGTTTTCAGGGAAACGCTGTCAGCCGGGGCACTGATGGCCTGAATCCGTTGTATGCCGGGCCGTCGTTTCTTTCCGGTTTGGCGCTTGATACCTCCGGTAACCTCTATTTCGCAAGCACTACGGCTTCGATAGCGACCGGCACCATCCAGGAGTGGAACGCGCAAACAGCGCAGTTGAGCACCGTTGTGGCGAGCGGGTCGGACACGCCATTCTCGGGCGTGACCGTGGATTCCGCTAGCAACGTGTACACGGCCGACTGGAACGGCGACATCATCAAGTGGACTCCCGCAACAACGCAACAGATGGTGCTGGCGAACATACCCACGGTTGGAAAGTATACGCCGCCCGCGGGTATGGCCGTTGACCCTACCGGCGATCTGTTTTTCACGGATAACGGCAAAAGTATTCAGGAATGGATACCTGGAACGGGTCAGGTGACGACCGCCGTGCAGACGGTATCCTCGCCGGAAGCCTTGGCCATCGATGCCGCCGGCAACCTGTACTTCAATACCGGCGCGATCGACGAATGGACACCAGCGACGGGCGGCGTCACGACACTCATTTCAAGTGGTACGGTTCCACGCGGCGCGGCGCTCGATGCGGGCCTGGCAGTAGACGGCGCCGGCGACGTGTACTTCTCCTACGCCGGAGGGATCCAGAAACGGGCAGCGGCGACCGGCGAAATCTCCACGCTCGCGACAGTAGTGCTTAACTTTGGCGGCGCGTTCTCGAAGGACGCGGTCCTCGGCGCGAGTAGTCTCGCCGTCGATCAACTTAGGAATGTATACGCGATATCGTACGGTGATGTAAAGAAGATCACGAGCGCGTTCATCGAGACGATGCCGATCGTTCTTGAGCCCTTGGCCGGCGGTTCAGACCAACTCCCAACTGTATTGCCGGTGAGCACGCCACTCGATGCGGTGAGCGATCAACCCTGGCTAACCATCACGAGCCAGCAGAACGGCGTCGTGAAGTTCTCTTTTACGCCCGCTCCGGCGCAGCGGACGGCTCACATCAGCGTTCTAGGTCAGAGCATTCCAGTGACCCAGGCGAATACCCAAGTGCCGGCGGTCGCCTCATATTCAGTACTCTGGGGTTCCAAGGTCTATACGCTCGGGGACTCGAACCGCAATCGTCTGCCTTGGCAGATCACCGGTATCCGCGTAGTCTTTTCGGAAGTTATCGCGACCGGCAATGCGGCGAGCCTCATGGGAGTGAGTGCTACAGACTTAAGCGGTCTGGGAACAAACATTCTGACCTGGACGATTCGTCCTATCTCAAGCGGTTCTTATGTACTCTCGCTGGCCGATAGCGGAGCAAATGCGCTGAGAGATTTCGCCGGAAATTCCGTGACGGGCGACTCGAAGCCAACAATCAAAGTGCTCTGGGGCGACGTAAACGATGACGGCGTTGTAAATGCGGCTGACCTGTCGTTAACGATGTCGCAAAACCGGTACAGTTCTTATAACATCTTCGCCGACCTCAACGGCGATGGGGTGGTGAATGTCAATGATGTTCAGATTGCCAGAACTCAGGTTGGGCACATTTTGCCTTAGCGTTACCCATGGGCGTTGGTCATTCTTGGCCGCCGTGGCGGGGGCGGCATTGTTCTTGGGACGGGCCCAGGCGGACCTGATTGTTTCCGCACCGAACATCGTAGCTGCTCCCGGTTCTTCCGGCAGCTTCGACGTTCTGCTCAGTAACACGGGAGCAGGCGGGATTTTTGTAGATGCCTTTACCTTCGACATTTCGACGCCCAGCCCGGCGGTCGCCTTGTTAAGCGCCAGCACGAACACCACTGCTGCCCCATACATCTATGCGGGGGATTCGTTTGTGACCATGAATGGTCTTCCGTTCGCGACGAGGACGGGGCAAGAGTTGACAGCATCCGACCTTGTGAATGGCTTTATTTGTCAGACCACATGTACTGGAACAGTGAACCCGGGCATGACGCTGTCTCTTGGAGAGGTTTTCTTTACCGCCGCGTCCTCAGCCGCGTTCGGCTCGGTACCGATTAGTTTCTCCACAGCGGGAACGTCGCTCGCGGACGCGAATGGAGCACCCATCGCCTTTAGTGCCGTGAACGGTGAACTGAGTTTAGCCCCGGAAGTGAATTCGGGCCTCCTGCTGCTTGCTGGGCTAGGACTCTGCGCCATCGTGCGCGCGCATCTCTTGTCACGGCAACAAAAAACGTAGCGAATGCCGGTCACTGATGGCGCAGTCGCAGCCGGCGCATCGTGCTGAGATCAAACGTAAGGCGCTTGATAGCCGCTCCCGAATGAACCCAATTGGGGACGGCGCGTATACTTTCAACAAGATCCGTTTGTGATTGCTGAACGAAGTCCCTCATTATGCGGCTTTTAAAAGATCTGTTCGATAACAACCGTTGCTGGGCGAAAAGTATGGTCCAGGACGACCCGGCTTTCTTTGAGCGGCTAGTGGGCCAGCAGGCGCCCGAGTTCCTGTGGATCGGTTGTTCGGACAGCCGCGTGCCGGCGAATCAGATTGTCGGGCTACCGCCGGGGGCTGTTTTTGTTCACCGGAATATCGCAAACGTGGTCAGGCACGACGACCGGAATTGCCTTGCCGTGCTTCAGTACTCGATTGATGTGCTGAAAGTAAAACACATTCTCGTGGTTGGCCATTACCGTTGCGGCGGCGTAAAGGCGGTTCTCGACGGCGAAACGAGCGGCTTAATTGGAGACTGGCTGCGGCCGATCGCCGAGGTCGAACAGCGCCACCGGTCCGTGCTGGATATCCATTCGAACCCGGACCAGCGCTGGGACCGCTTGTGCGAGCTGAATGTTGTGGAACAGACGCTCTCCGTCGCTCGGACTGCCATCGTGCGCGAAGCATGGGTGCGGGGGCAGGAACTCGCGGTTCATGGCTGGATTTATGGCATCCACAATGGTTTGCTGCGTGACCTCGATGTGACGATCACGGGCGAAGAGGAGGTGTTTTCACACACTTCGCGGCGCGTGGAGTTGCTGACGCAGCACTTTGTTGCGGCGCGATAAAGAGCCCGGGCCGGATCACCGAGCGAACCCACGAGGCTGCGCAATCGACGAACGAGAAGGGAAAGTTTGTGTCACAGCGTGATGATGTCGAGCAGGAAAACATTGGCCGGGGGATGTGGCGATCTCTCGGTTACCTGCTGCTCGTCATACTGGCCATTAAGTTTGTTTTTTACCTGCTAGACGCCAAGCCCAAGTTTCTGTTAGGGGATTCCGAGTCTTACCTGTGGACGGCTCTGACGGGTTGGATTCCGACTGATCGCAGCTTCACATTCGGCTTCATCCTGCGAGCGCTGGCGGTGTGGCCGCACTCATTTGCGCCGATGGTTCTGGTGCAAGCAGCACTGAGCGGAATCTCGTGTTGGATGGGGGCGGTGTGTCTGCTGCGTTATTTCAAGGCTCAGTTCCGGGTGGCGGCATTGGCAGCGCTGTTGTGCGCGGTTGAACCTCTGCAGCTGATTTCCGAACGGTTCGCCTTGACGGAGGCGGTAGCTACGTTTCTTTTTGCCATATATATTCTGCTGGCATTCGAATACCTGAAAACGGCGCGTCTGAGTCTGCTGATTGTGGCTCAGGTGATTTCGGTTGCTCTTATCAGCCTTCGTATCAGCTTTCTTCCAATGATGGTTCTCAATGCGGCGCTGCTGCCCTTGCTTGCGAGCCGGGCGATGTGTGTCTGGACCGATTTGTGGAGGCGGCTGCGGGTAAGCCGGAAGACGAGCGTAAAGCCGAGAGCGATCGGCTGGCGGCCTGTTGTTATCCACCTGCTGGCGGGTGTCTTAGTCAGTCAACTGCTTTTTTATGGTTATCGGCATATCAATGGGCGGCTGACTAGAAATCCTCCTGCGTACTTATATACCGATGGCCTGTTTCTGCTTTCCTATTGGGCCCCCATCGTGCAGCCGAGTGATTTCCCCGTCGCCGCCTGGCGTGACGCTATTTTCAATCACCTTGCCTGGCGTCTCGACGATCCGCGCGCGCGCAATGCACAGGCGTTTGCACCGGGAGGGTTGATCTTGAACGTGGTTAATGCAACAAAGGCAGGCGGATCGGCACCGGACATGCTGCTTGCCAACAAGCTTGCAAAGAAGACTGCGTTACGCGCAGCAAAACGCGATCCGATCGGACTGTTGCGGTTATCTGGCCTGACCGTTGCGCAGTACTTCGACCATCAATACCTGAAAGAGACGACGGAACAGGATGAGGGGCACAGGCATGGCATTCCGGCAACGTTCTCGCGGGAGCTGCAGACCGACTTTCATCAACCGTTTCAGGAGAAAGACCTCGATACGCTGACGGAGCGTTGGCACGTGGCGGCCCTCCCGTGGTATCAGTTCCTGGTTGTCTCCCCGTTGCTCTTCAGTGTCCTCGCGATGTTCGCGGAACAGAAGTATCTTTCGTATTGGATCGTGTTGGGCGTGGCGGCGTGGATCTTCTTCGCGCAGTTGGCGGTGGTGGCTCATCATCCTACGGTTCGCTACCTGACTGCGCTCGCCTGGCTCATGTTCATCATGCTCCCAGCAGTGATCGAGAGCGTAGTGAGACGCATCTACGCGAGACAACCGGTGGGCGCCTCCGAGACTATTCCAAGCAGTGCGGCCCGCGTCGGCTAAGGTAAGAGTTGCGCTGCTTTGTAACAGGTTGTGCGGGTTTTATCGGTAGTAACTTGACTGATCGGCTGCTAGAAACCGGCCATGAGGTCACTGGATACGATAATTTCTCAACGGGCCAGCGCGCATTTCTTGACCATGCACTTAGGCATTCAGGCTTCCGATGTATGGAAGGAGACCTGCTGGACCTGAACCGTCTCACCGAAGCGATGGATGGATCCGAGTGTGTCTTTCACCTGGCGGCCAATGCCGACGTACGCTTCGGGACCGAGCACCCGACGAAAGATCTTCACCAGAACACGATTGCGACGGTAAACGTGCTCGAAGCTATGCGCGTGACGGGAGCCGGACGCATCGCGTTTGCATCCACCGGCTCGGTTTATGGCGAAGCGGCGGTGATCCCTACGCCAGAGGCTTGTCCCTTTCCCATTCAGACTTCGTTGTATGCGGCATCTAAGCTTGGCGCCGAAGCTTTTATCCAGGCCTATGCGGAAGGATTCGGCATCCAGGGATTTATCTTTCGCTTTGTATCGATCCTGGGCGAGCGCTATACGCACGGACATATTGTCGATTTCTGCAAGCAGCTACGCGCGCATCCGGATGTTTTGCACGTGCTTGGGAACGGCCGTCAACGTAAGTCATACCTGTACGTGCAGGATTGTATCGACGCGTTACTAACCGTCATTCAGAACGGAACCGCAAAGGTACATGTCCTGAATCTTGGCACCGATGAGTATTGCGAAGTGAATGATTCGATCGGGTGGATCTGTGAGGAACTCGGAGTGAATCCTGAGCGGAAATACTCTGGCGGGGAGCGCGGGTGGATCGGCGATAATCCGTTTATCTTTCTTGATTGCTCAGCCGTTCGAGAGTTCGGGTGGCGCCCTAAGCTGAGTATCAGAGAAGGGGTTATCAGAACTGTTCGTTACTTACGAGATAATTCTGACGTACTTGAATACCGGATGTAACTATGACTTTTTCTGAAGAGTTCCTACGGGAAGCGGCAGAAATCATCGCGCGACTTGATGTTCGAGCCATTGAGCGCGTGGTAGAGATTCTGGCCGAGGTAGGTAAACGGCACGGCCGGTTGTTCATTCTGGGCGTGGGTGGAAGCGCTGCCAACGCCTCTCATGCGGTGAATGACTTTCGAAAGATCGTTGGCCTTGAAGCCTATGCACCGACGGATAACGTTTCTGAACTCACCGCGCGCACGAATGACGAAGGGTGGAGTACGGTGTTCGAACAATGGTTGAAGGTAAGCCGTTTGAATCCGCGCGATGGGATTCTGGTCTTTTCGGTTGGGGGCGGCAGCCTGGAACAGCAGGTCAGTCCGAATCTTGTCTATGCGCTGCAGTATGCACGATCGGTTGGGGCGAGCATTGTGGGAATTGTGGGCCGTGATGGCGGATATACAGCGAAAGTAGCTGACGCTTGCGTGATCGTGCCGACTGTGAATCCGACACATATAACGCCGCACGCGGAGGCATTCCAGGCGGTCCTGTGGCATCTTCTGGTTTCTCATCCAAGTCTAAAAGCCGCGCCGACTCACTGGGAGTCGCTCGCGCGGGCGTAACTGGCGGGTACCCGGTATAATGAACGGAGTTTCACGTAAATCCCCGGAGTGCTCCTAATAGCAAATTGCAAGAGTTCTAGGTAGTCAAGGGCGCTTACGCTTCCGGCTCAGTTTCAACGGCTTACGCGGTCGGAAGCATAACGGTAATTTGCGCAAGTAAACACTAGCCCATCTCCTCTTAAGTGACGATTGGACTGGACAGGAGGGCAGCAAGCTGACGGCAACTTTCGATTATTCGGTCAAGATATTCGCAGATGGTGCAAATGTTGCGGAGATGACCGAACTCTATCGTAATCCGTTCATCAAAGGCTTCACGACAAATCCTACCTTGATGCGGAAAGCGGGAGTTACCGACTATGAAGCATTCGCGAAACAGGTGCTAGCGGCCATTCCCGATCGCCCGATCTCATTTGAAGTGTTTTCTGATGATTTTCGTGAAATGGAGCGACAAGCTCTCAAGATCGCGGATTGGGGACCGACCGTTTCGGTAAAGATTCCTATTACGAATACTCGCGGCGAGTCCTGCCGGGCGTTGATCTGCCGTCTGGCACGATCGGGAGTGAAGCTGAATGTGACCGCAGTGATGACGCTCGAGCAGGTCTACGAAGTGTTACCTGCCCTGGACGGAAGCGCGGCCGGATATGTCTCCATCTTTGCGGGCCGAATTGCCGATACGGGGCGCGATCCTGTACCGGTGATGCGGGCCGCTGTCGAGGCACTCGCGGCAACACCGCAGATTGAACTGATATGGGCGAGCCCGCGGGAAGTGCTGAATGTGTGTCAGGCGAGTGAAGTAGGCTGCCATATCATCACCGCTACCTCCGACATTCTCAAAAAGCTCTGTCTGTTAGGGAAGGACCTGCTCGAGTATTCGCTCGAAACAGTCAAGATGTTTCGGGATGATGCGGTAACAGCCGGATTTTCCATTTAGATGTGTTTTCGTTGTAGTAACACACCTACCGCGATACGCAGATGATCACAGCCGCTGTCAGAACTGCCAAACGGCAACGGGAAACGATCGGGAGAACATTCCGTGAGTGTCCGACCTGCGGATCGATGTATCTCGAGTATGAATTTCTGGTGGATCGGTCTCCGGTGTGCGGGTGCCAGACGTGTGGGCTATTATTTCTCAATCCCGCTCCTGAACCAAGCGCCGATGAATCGAGCGCTGCGCCACCCGAGGAGTTTTCGCAGTTCTATGCTGCAAACGCCGAGGACATTCTTAATGAGTTAGTTGCCTACTCAGGTATCACGAGCGGACGGCTGCTGATTGTTGGAGAAAACGAGTATCTGAGTCAGGCAGCGGGCCGGCGCGGGTTCGAGACGATCTCCGTCTCTGCGGCGGCATTCGAATCGGGCGCGCCGTTGCCCGACACAGTAAATCTGTGCGTGCTGTTTTCCTCGCTTCAGAAGATGTTTGATCCGTTGAAGGGGCTCGATAAGGTTCATGGGCTGCTTGCCGGCAAAGGCGCGGCGATGATCATATGCCCCACGACGGACAGCCAGGCTGCGCGGATATTTCGGAGCTCGTGGTGGGAATTTAACCGTGGAAACCGGTTTTACTTCTCGACCGACACCCTGCAAACTCTGCTGGTGAAGGCTGGTTTCGGAGAGAGCATCATTTCACCGGACCCTTCATTTACCTCGCTTGAGTTTCTGTTGGCCGCTCTTGCGCGCCGCGGCGAGCGATCGCGAAGGCAAAAGCTGCTTCATACGCTGGCGTTCGTGGCGCCATTCGTGGCGAGGCGCCGCTTTCGGGGTTTGCACAGCAGGACACATTTCCTGGTGCGGCCAAAGACCGTGCGCGAGGTTCCTTTACTATCGGTGATCGTGCCGGTTTATAACGAAGCCGCGACGTTCCGAACAATGATGGATCAACTCCTCGAAAAGTCCATCGAGGGAATGGACATCGAGATGATTGTCGTCGAAAGCAATTCGACCGATGGCACGCGCGAGCAGGTGCAGACGTACGCATCGCATCCGCGCGTGTCCATCATTCTGCAGGACAAGCCGATGGGCAAAGGCTTCGCCGTCAGGTCCGGGCTCAAAGTTGCGGCGGGGGATGTGGTTCTGTTCCAGGATGCGGATCTGGAATACGATCTCAACGACTATGAAGCGCTGCTCGCTCCCATTCTGCGCTTCGAAACAAACTTCGTTTTGGGGTCGCGGCACAATGCCGGCAAGAACACCTGGAAGATTCGGAAGTTCAGCGACTCGACGGGCCTGGCTGCATTCTTCAATTTCGGGCATTTAGTGTTTCTCACGCTGTTCAATGTGCTGTATCGGCAACACCTGACGGATCCCTTCACCATGTTCAAGGTCTTCCGGCGTGATTGCATATGGGGCTTGGCGTTTGAGTGCAATCGGTTTGACTTCGATCACGAGATCGTCATCAAGCTTTTGCGCAAGGGATACAAGCCGTTAGAACTGCCTGTGAACTACGTTTCGCGGTCCATGAAGGAAGGTAAGAAGATTACCATCTTACGCGACCCGCTCACGTGGCTACGAGCTTTAGTGAAATTCCGGACGGCACCTATTTACGAACACGCCGGCGTCCGGCCGAAGGAATGATTCCGTCAGGAGTCAATAAGTCCACAGTGCCCGCGGTACTTCTCTTCGGCGCACACACATGGATTGCGCTCCTGTGTGTGTATTCACTCGCATTTGCAACGCATTTCACGTTTCATTTTGAGCCCCTGCACTTCATGGATCAGTTCCGGTCCCTGGCGAACGGCCTTGCTCACCTACACGTGTACGTTGCTGACAAAAACGGAAGCCCGCCAGGCAACTGCATCGACTGCAGCACGTATCACGAGAAGGCGTACGTTCCATATCCTCCGGCTCCTGCATTTATTCAGCTCGTTTTAGTCAATTTCCTGGAGACGCGTGTTACGGATGGCGCCATTGTCTGGGCTATATGTGCAATTAGTCTCTATGCGATGTTTTGGATTTCGCGCTGGTACGCGCAACAGATTCTGGGATTAAGTCCAAGGAGTGCAATCTATGCCGGAATGGCGGCGGTTGCGGTCGTTGGAACAACAAACATTTTCCTGCATGTCTCGACGGTCCCATACGCGTGGTCGCAGGCGTGTGCTGCAGGCCAGTTGCTGAATCTGCTGTCGGCATTCTTGTTGATTCGGGCGGTGTATTCCGGGAACTCCAGGGGGATTTTCTGGTCCGGAGTTCTGTGCGCTCTGAGTTTCCTATGTAAGCAGAACTATGTTCCCGCAGTTCTTGCGGGTTGTGCGTATTTGTTATGGACGGGGCATAGCCGCGGATGGACGCGGAGCCAAAACATCCGGCGAGTTCTGTCATTTAGTTTGCCTGTCGTTGTCGGCATAGGTTTGTTGCTGCTGTATAACTATGCGCGTTACGACAGTGCACTCGACACGGGTCTGGAATATCTCAACACTTCGGATAAACATCCGGAGCCGTATCAGATGCCACAGCCGCACCGGATTCCATATAACCTGTATAACCATTTCCTTGCCGGCGTCGAAATCCGCACGTCTGATTTTCCGTTCGTACTCGGACAGTCATCCGACTTCGGCGGCATCAATCACAAAGACGGATCGGGGGGTCTGCTTCACAATTTCCATAACATGTCGGTGTTTATTTCAATGCCGATGCTGCTGCTGGTAATCCCTGGATTGTTCTACGCAGTGGCACTGCTGGTGAGAAGGCGCAGCACCGCCGCGTGGGACTCATGGATCTATCTGGTTGTGCTCTGGTGTTGTGTGTTTTTTTACTACCTGAACGAGACGGGCTCGTTCGTGCGGTTCGAGTATGACATGCCGTTCTTATTGGGACTGTGCGTGATGCAGGTGGTGGTGTTCGTCTGGCGAGCGCTGGGGCGATTGGATGCTCGTCCGTTGAGAAGCTTGCTACAGGGGGGCTTTGCGCTTCTGCTCATGCTTTGTTTTGTCGAGCAGGCACTTTTAGGGGCGGATCAAACCGCCGGTCTCATTCTGACGCGAACGGACAAGTTCCTCTGGTGGCAAGCGGCGGAGCGAGATTCAGACGTGCGTATACAAGCGCGTGCTCAGGCGGTTCGGGAAGCGCTGTTCAGCAGGCAACCGACGATGGATGCGACGCAGAACGTGCAGCAGACGGGTCGAGTTACTTTGAGGGTGCGATTACCGGCGCATCCGGCTAACGGTAGCGAACCATTACTCCAACTCGGCGATGTGCCTGGATCGGCGGATATGCTCGGCGTGCGTTATACGAGCGATGGACATATCAATCTGGTCTTTGATCACTGGGGCTCCCCACCGTGTGTGAGTTCGCCGCAGCTACCGAGCAGTGAACGGGAACAGTCGATCGAAGTTGCACTGGATCCCGCTCGTGGCCGAGCCGCCGTGTCATTTAACGGCAAGGCAGTTATGGATTGCAAAGCCGGAGTTTTCCGTCAAGCGCTGAACACGCACGTCGTGGGCAAAAATACGCTCGGATTCACAACCGTCGGGCAGATGTTTTCGGGATCGGTTGTAGAAGTGCTGCACGCTGATAAGCAGTGACGTCACGGTATAGACCTAATCCGCGGCCAGAAGGTCTTGCTCGATTCTGACCTGGCCGAATTGTATGGGGTTTCCACAAAAGCGTTCAACCAGGCCGTGAAGCGTAACGGGCAGCGCTTTCCCGAAGATTTCATGTTCCGGCTAACGCTCGAAGAGGGCCGGCACTTGGAATCTTTAAGGTCACAAGCTGTGACCTTAAAAGTCTTCTTCAATGGTGCGCCTGAGGTTGATGTTCGGCGCGATAACGAAGCAGGGCTTTGATATTTTCAAGCCCAGCTTCCGGGTAGCAATCCAAGGTTTCAGCAATGGCCGCATCGGGCGATAATCCCTCGTCCACGAAAGCGTCATAGTTTCCAGTAATCGCTTCAACAGGCAGGCGCGTATCTTTCAGAAGCGGTGCGCCACTGACTTTGCCGGGGATTACTTCAACCAATGGGCATTCAGACCAATCAACGGTTGTCATGTTGCCGACCCTCCTTTCATCGTAGCCTTTTAGATGTTTTGGACAAATCGAGGCGGACGTATACCTCGAACCTCTTTGGCACCTCAAACAGGCACTCCCGAGTACACTGGATCGGAACTCTAGCCCATGCCTAGTACGGAAACCGCTCCCGTTCTTGAAAGCCGCATTTGGCTCATCCGCGGCCACAAGGTCCTGCTCGACGCCGATCTCGCCGAGCTATACCAGGTCACGACCGGCAACCTAAACCTGGCGGTGCGGCGTAACAAAGAACGGTTTCCTCCGGATTTCATGTTCCAACTCACGAAAGCCGAGTTCGACAACTTGAGATTGCAAATTGCAAGAGCAAGTTGGGGCGGCCGGCGCACTCCGCCCTATGCCTTTACCGAGCAGGGAATCGCCATGCTTTCGGGCGTCCTCACGAGCGCACGCGCCGTCGAAGTGAACATCGCCATTATGCGCACCTTTGTGCGGCTGCGGCAGCTCCTCGCCACGCACGAAGAATTAGCGCGCCGCTTGGACCAGCTGGAATGGCGGCAGAACGAGCAAGGGCAACAGATCCATGCTGTGTTCGAGACCATCCAACACCTGATCGAGGCTCCCGCTGATGAGCCGAAACGCCGTATCGGGTTTCCCACCAGCCGGGCCAACCGCGAACCGCAAGCGCTCGATGAAGAAGACAAACAGTCTCCAAACGCTCGAACGAGTTTTTGAACACTGGCTCTTATTGGACAACGTGTAACCGCATCCGGTTCAGCGTACTCAGGAACCGCGATCCACCGCAAGAATAAGCCGTGCCGCGGCGAAGAGGTCTGGCGCGGTAAAGTCGGGCTGCGCGCGCAACGATTCTTTGTATCCGCTGTCGATAAAGATCGTTTTGCAGCCAGCGGCATGGCCGCAATCAATATCGCGCCAGCGATCGCCGATCATATAGCTTCGGGAAAGGTCAATTGCCAACGCTTGTGCCGCGTGCAGCAGCATACCCGGCCTCGGCTTTCGAAATTCTGACGAACTGCTGTCGTCCGGATCGTAACAGACTTCCACGCGATCTAGCGGAAGCCGCACACACATAACGCGATGTATCTCTTCTACCGTGGACTGATCGAGCCGGCCGCGGCCGACATCTGGCTGATTGGTGGCCACAACGAGATAGAACCCGGCACCGTGGAGTAAACGACAAGCCTCCGGCACACCAGGCAAGATGGAAAATTGCTCGAGTGTGAACGGTGGGTATGGTTTGCCATCACGCACGATAGCAGCGTTGATCACACCATCGCGGTCGAGGAAAACCGCACGGCCTGGTTGAGCCATCACTCAGGGACCTGTGACTCGCCGCTTGCACCCTGGTGACTTGAAAGCAGTGCATCGAGTTCCCGCAGCCCGGCATGCGAACCGATCTCATAAAACCGGGTGGGCGCCTCATAGCCCGCCAGCTCGCCCTGTTCCGCAAGACGGGACATGACACCCGAGAGATCCAGGACAGTGTTGGCCGGATACTTCGAAAACACAGACGCCCGATACACGCTGAGACCGTAATCGATGTAGCGCATTTCGGGTAAAGGTGTTTTCTTGTCATATTTTCTGATCAGGCCATTCGCAAACTCGACATTGCTGGTATCCCAGCGGTTGTGATTCGGAAACACGGTCATCAATGCCTGCCGGCCCGATCGGAAGAACGCAGCGGCAACATCCTGGTAGTCGATCAGCAAATATGAATCGCCATAGAGAACAAAGAACGCGTCGCCGAGCAGCGGTAAGGCTCGGACAACGGCACCTCCGGTACCCAACAGATCCGGACCGTCGGCAGAATACTGGATCCGGAGCCCGTAACGAGAGCCGTCCCCAAATCGATCACAAATCATCTCACCGAGATGACCGATGCACACGATCACATCACGAAAGCCCTGGTTGCGAAGGTATATCAGTTGATGCTCCAGAAACGGTTTGCCGCCGACTTCGAGCAGAACCTTGGGAATACGCTCCGTGAGAGGGCGCAGCCGTGTCGCCAAGCCACCGGCAAGAATGGCTACGGGCAGACCGATGTCGCGTTTCTGCATACCCGGATACAAGAGCTAGACGGTAACAACACTGGTTCCTTCGGATGCAAAGGAAAAGCGGACTTCCGTGAGGCCG
>JAFARV010000350.1 GCA_019245255.1 Acidobacteriaceae bacterium
GTTTCGAATCGTGAACTGCGCTAAGTCATGTAACTCCGTCTCATTTAGTCCCTGGCCCTTTACGGTGACAAGACAAACCGGCTGGCTGGAAGCATCAAACTTCAAAACGACGGGCGGCAGAGTACCGGGCGGCAACCGCTTGAGATCGGCGAGCGCAAGGTTTGACAGTTCCGTGACGTCCGTATCGGCGCTCGTTCCCGGCTGGAAGAAGACTTTGATCAGGCTAACTCCCAACATCGAACGCGATTCCATGTGATCGATGCCGGCCGCCAGGGTGAAAAACCTCTCAAGCGGATTTGTGATATCCGTCTCGATGTCGACAGGGGGCATTCCCGAGTAAAACGTCGCAACAACAACTTCAGGCAGATTGATCGCTGGAAACAGATCAACCGGCATCCTGGCAAGGCTCACAACTCCGATGATCGAGAGTGCCAGACAGATCACGATGATGAAGTAAGGATTCCGGATTGAAAAACGTGACATGATTACTACGTTTCGCTATACAGTTTCTGCTGGCTGAAGCCGTTCGCGATCCTTTCTGTCATAGACAAGGAGGTAGGCCGCCCGACGATAAACACCGTAAGAATCACCGACGCTCGAGTCAGCTCTCCGTCTTGTAAGTCCCGGCTTCCGTCACCTTAGGACGGACGTTCGCGCCTGGGCGCAGGCCGCTGGTGTCGCTGATAACCACTCGATCTCCATCTTTCAGGCCCGACACAACCTCCGCATCGTTCTCAGTCTCGATGCCAAGCTCGATCGGACGCTGCTCGACTTTATTCGACATATCAACGACAAACACGCTCGCGCGTCCGTTGCCCTGACTTACCGCTTGAAGGGGAACGACAAGTGCATCGCCTTTCCTCACCAGCGTGAGAGTAGCTTCGGCGTAAACACCCGGAATCAGCACTCCTTGCGGGTTTGGCACGTCCACTTCGGTGTGCATCGTTCGGGTCGCACCGGCAACATCTACAGAGAAGCGCGCGACCTTGCCGGGGAAACTCCGGTTGAGTGAAGGTACGCGAACCTCGACCGGGTCGCCGACTTTAATGTATTGAACGTAACTTTCTGGTACCGGAATTACCAGACGGAAGCGATCTTCCTGGGACAATTTAACCAACGGCAGTACATTCGTAGCAGAACTTGTACCAGCCTGCATCAGAGTTCCCAGGTTCGCGTATCGTTGTGTAACCACTCCGTTGAACGGCGCGGTGATCCTCGAGTAGTCGTACAGAGCCTGATCATGCGCTAATTTTGACTGTGATACAGCTAGTTGGCTTTGCGCCGCTTCCAGATTTGCTTTGACACCTTCAACCTGCGCCTCGGCCGCAAGATCTTTACCTTGCGCCTCGTCCACTTCCTGTTGAGCCACGAGCCCCGGCTTGCTCTTGGCCACCTGATTCAGGCGATCAAACTCGAGATGCAATACGTTGTGTTGAGCTTCGATGCGGCCTACTTGATGTTGAGCGTTTGTAACCTGGTCCGACGCGCTCTTCACCGACGCCTTGTCTTCCTGCAACAAGGCCTGCATCTCCGGAATTTCGAGCACAGCCATAAGCTGGCCTGCTTTCACGCGCGAGCCGTAATCAACGTATAACTTGGAGACGTATCCGGCTTCCTTAGCAAAGACATCTATCTCCTGAAAGGGCACCAACTCGGAAGACATGGTTAGATCGCGCGCGATCGGTTTCCGGGTGACCTGACTAACTGCCACTTCAGGAGCCGTATTCTCGGGCGCGTTTCGGGCATGCGCCTCGCCGCTCTTGCCACACGAGGCCAGCGCAAAACTCAGAACAGCGGAGGCTGCGGTCACAAGCAGCATTTTGCTGGCCGGGAAAACTCGCGGAACAGAATCCTGCCTATCAATCATTACGGTGAAGCTCTTTGGAAAGCATGGCTTGTTGTTGTGCCGTTCGCCGGACGTGCTCGGGAAGCTTGTCAAACGAAAACTCCTTGGACCGGCAGAATTCGATCAGTTCGCTTTCAGCACGCTGAACTCTCCGCGCCATCTCCGGAACTTCCGGGGCGATCGATAGCGGGACCGAAACAACCCCATGCTGGTCGCCATGGAGCAAATCGCCGGGTCTGACCTGTAATCCGGCGATCTCGACTAGCTTGCCGAATTCGACTACGTGCGCATAAGAATGTGACACAGCAACGCTCCCAGCAAACAGCTGAAATCCGCGCGCCCGAATCCCCGGCAAGTCGCGTACAGATCCGTTACTCAGGTAGGCAACGCACCCGAGCGCGAGCGCGATGCTGGCGTGGATCTCACCGAATAACGCGCCTAATCCTGGATTGTGATCAACATCCTGAACAGCCAGAAAGCGCGGCCCAGGCATGTCGCGCACATAACTCCACCACTCCATCTTGTCGTAGTAACAACGGCCGCCAATCGGCGTGGTGGAGGTTCGAATGTGGGCTGTCACAGCATACCCGATAACCGGCCGCAGTTCAGGGAAAAGACATCGGACCGAACCGTTAGCAAACCCCTGATTGCGGGTTCTGACCTCAAACTGTTCGATGGCATTCGAAATAGTACAGGTATCGATGCTCTTCAGTTCTTCTAACGCCTCCGGTGCAAGCGTCTTCGCTGGGCTCATGATCAGTTCCGAACTCACACTTTTGACGTCGAAGTTCACCCTCACTGTAGCGGTGATTTCTGCGCCAAACCATACCGGCGGCCGGGGATTTTTGCGCTCTCGCCGGCAGTAGGTGCGTTTCCTAGCATTTCCAGTCCTCAGCATTTGCTTACGCTTCAGCTCCTTTTCGCTCACTTACAAGCGACGGACTTACGAAAGTACCGCCCTCGGCCACACAGTGAATCGCCGTAACCAGATCGCTTTGGGCAGCATCGGCTGACACGTACGCTCGCGCGCCTGCCTTCATCGCCTCCGCCACATAGACTTCGTCGGTTTCTGCTGTAACAAACACAACGGCCGTTTCCGGGTTCCGGGATAGAATCTCTTTCGCCGCTGGAACACCCGCCAAATAGGGCAGCTGAATGTCCAGCAGAACCACTTTTGGGCGTTTATAGTCGGCCAGGACAACCGCTTCACGGCCATTCGCCGCCTCGGCCAAGACCTGGAAATCGGGCTCTCGTTCAAGCAACAGCCGCAAGCTGTTTCTGACGATGGGATGCGCGCTGGTAAGTAGAATCGTGGTCACGGGTTGGGCTGCGGACCGCCAATCTGCATCGTAGTGGTTACTTTTCGCTCCGAGAATCCCGCCTCGGAAGTATTTTTCGCAGCGGCGGCAGGGTAGACCGCTGATTCGCATGCGCCC
>JAFARV010000357.1 GCA_019245255.1 Acidobacteriaceae bacterium
TACGTAACATTGCAACTAACGTGGTCATGCATACGACCACCAATTCGTCCGGGCTTTATTTCATTACGTCGATCCCGCCGGGCACCTACGAGCTCACCATTGAAAAGTCTGGCTTCCGTACTGCCAAAATCGAGAACATTCCACTTACCACCGGTCTTGCTGCTACTGAAGATGCCGTACTGGAAGTTGGTAGCGTTCGCCAAGCCGTCGAGGTGAGCGCCAGCGCTGTCCAAATCGAAGCACAGAGCTCGGACATGAATAGCGTAATCACCACCAGGGCCGTAGCCGACCTGCCGATCCTCGGACGCGACCCGCTTTCCTTCTCGGCCGTAGTTCCCGGTGTGATTCCAACGCAAGGTCAACAAACCGCGAACAATCCCGGAGTCATTGGTCGCATTACAACCTCCCAAATCAGTGGCGGCCTCGCCCAACAAAATGGTGTTCTCATCGATGGCGCCGAAAGTCGAGGCACAACCGAATCTGGTCTCGCTTATTCCTTGCCCATCGAGGCTGTCGCAGAGCTCAGGCTCGAAACTGCGACGTTCAATGCAGAATACGGACGCGTTGCCGGCGGCGTCGGTATCCTATCTACCAAATCAGGAACTGATCAAATCCACGGTACTGCCTGGGACTTCCTTCGCAACGACGTGCTGAACGCCAATAGCTGGACCAATGACCGTAACGGCATTAGCAAGACGCTCTTCCAAAGAAATGCCTTTGGTGGCAATATTGGCGGCCCCGTCATGATCCCAAAAATCTACAACGGTAAGAACAAAATTGAAGTACATCGGCATCGGTTGAATCGCTTGCGTGGATTGTTGCCACGCGCCCGCCGCCAGAGCTGGCATACCGTTCATCATGTTGGGCCACAAAATCGTTTCGCCGTAAGCGTTTTGGGTATAGTCATTCGCCGCACGCATGGCAATCGTGTTCCACAGCATCCGCTGCGGATGCTGGATTTGCCGCGCCATCTGCACGGCAAACTGATAGCTTGTGACGAGCTGATTTGTGATTGTCACCAGTTGGTTAAACTCTTTCACGAGCTTTGCTCCGTTCGAGATGTCTTCGTTCCAGATGTGGCCCAATGAGGCGACAGCGCTTGGGTCGAAAACAATTTCTGGAATCCCGAACAGCGCATAGGTTTGCGCCGGCAGCATAGCCATCAGCACGGTCAGGCTGCATGTGGCAAGGAGGACCCGTTTCCCCCAAAGAACCAATCGAGCTTTCAATGCATTCCTCCTTTCAAACGCGTGAGCACTTCGAGAATCGAGATGGCCAGAATCGAACCCCAAAACAGCAGCCGGAACCAGAACCGAGTTCATCGCACGATGCGCTCGTGGAGCATGACACTCGAACCGTGGCGTAACAATTTGGCGAGATCGCGTTCATACATTTACAAAACATCCTGATAGGCCGGCGTTTTCAAATCACCCAGCATTTCTACCTTGCCCCTCGTGCCCGGACGGATCGTAATGTCCGGCATGCGATTCAAGAAGCTTTCGGGGCGCTGGAATTCAAGAGCACATCGGAGAACCTGAACGCGATGGCCCTAAAGATTCTGGATGGGTTGGATGCCACGAAAATCCCGAAGTTCGCGGGCCAGATGAAACGCAATCTCTTGGTCGAGGTCACGCTCCAGTTCGCGCCGCTTTAGAAACGCTTTCATGCGCGCGCGTAAAACTCGGAATATTTCAAGCATTAAGCCGTCTCCATCACGCGCGCAATCGCCGCGGACAAAAACTTCCAGCGTGCCGTTTCTTTCCCGAGCTGTTTGCGTCCCGCGGGCGTCAGCCTGTAGTACTTCGCTCGCCGATTGCTTTCCGAAAGCCCCCAGCCGGAGTCCAGCAGCCCGCGCACTTCCAAGCGGTGCAGCGCCGGATACAGGGCGCCTTCTTCCACTTTCAGCGCGGCATCCGAGCGCTGCTGAATCAGGCTCGCGATGGCGTAGCCGTGCAGGGCGCCATGTTCAACCGCCTTGAGGATGAGCATGTCGAGGGTATCGCGCAACAACTCGCCGGGATCGGAATTCCGGATTCCCATAAGATCCTTATGGAAGGATGCTCCATTTTTACAGCCGCGTCAAGTCCCACAAATATCTGCTTGACGCTGGTCTGGATTCACTTCGATGTGGAATAGGTATGGAGATCGATCAAGTGGAGGACAGGTCAGTGGCGCACTTGCACCTCCGGTCGATGCTGGGGCGCCAGAGAGCATGCCAGATCGACAGGCGAGGTCAGGCCATATCTCATCATCGTGCGTTTGCCAGCCATGTGGCGGCGAAGCCATCCAGTTTCCGGATTGGCGACTAGCCAATACTTGCCCCGTCTAAGCGATCCGGAAACTTCCGATGATGGCTCGTAATGGCGCGTGACTTGCCAATTGTCGATGGTAGAGGGTATA
>JAFARV010000436.1 GCA_019245255.1 Acidobacteriaceae bacterium
TGGCCGCTTCGCGGAATGCCGGTAGCCCATTCACCCATAACGAGTCGACACCGTCGTGGTGCATCGCTGTGGTGACACTGTAGTCCCCTGCAATGGTACTTGGACGTGTGTAGACAAGCGGATTCTTTGCTTGGGCCGTGCCGAACCGGAAGTACACGTGGCTCTGCGAAGGAGTGAGAAACGTTACCCCGTTGGGCGCCGCTTCGCCCCAGAACAGCGCATCGTGCATACCTGGAGCGGTGACATCCTGTTCGGCACTTGCGACCATGAAGATAGTCATTTCGGTCCAGGAACTGATTGGAAGATTCGCGGCCATAGCGGATGAGCCATCGAATTGAACTACTGGAGAGCAGTTTAGTCCATCTGGAGGCGCTACTAGAAACGCGAGACCGGGAATCGGTGTTGCATCCGCGCCATTATCCGACGCGTCCGGCCAGGTGGTTAGCGACTGAAATGGAAGCTTGTCCGCACGAAGCCATTGGCGGAGGCCGTTCTTGGGAATATTATTTGCCGGATCGGGCGCAGAGCCGGTCTCCACCCGCACATTTCTCAATAGAAAATAACTGTACTCGTTCGTAGAGCCATCAAACTCAAAAACAACTGCCTGGATATTCACGTCTTCGCTTCTCATCTGAAGAGGAGCGGTAGAAAACTCGCCTGTCGAAGGAAAATCAGCAGTGGTGGCAGCTAGCTGCGCAGCCAGGTACTGCTTTCCGATTCCAGTGGCAGAATTGTAGGCGGTCATGGTAGCCGAACGTGCAAAGCGGCCCTGCGTGGCAACCGAGGCACTGATACCCTTGACGGGTTTGTCGAAGATGAGCGTCACTGTGTTGTTTGGTGCTATTTCCAGATCGAGAGCTGAATCAATAACGTAAGATTGAGAAAAACCAATGACTTCGCTACCGATCCCAGGAACCTGCACGGTAACATTGAGCCCCGTAACGCCCGAAACCGGGATGACGGCGCTGAGCGGGTTCGGGGCGAGCTCGAAGTTCGCCGGAGTTGGCGGAGGCAGTTTCTGCCAGTCGATGTACCCGTCGGGCTGTAGCCCTGCCGGACAGAATCTAATTGGTGGTGTTTCGAATCCTTGCCCGTCAATAAACGCGGGAAACGTGGCGATACCGATCAAAATTAGAAGCACGTATTTCTTCATCGAGTCCTCTCAGGCCTTGTCTTTAGGCCGCCCTGATAAGAACACGGGCCCGTGCATGCGGCAAGTACCGAATTTCCGAGCGAGTACTATCGCACGAGTGTGATCGGCAGTAGCGATTTAGGGCTGCAGGAACTTGCTCTTGCGTTGCGCCTGCAGGCGCTGGATCGCAGGCTGGAAGCAGATCGCGCGGCACTTTGGCGAACCAGCGCGAACGGCGCAGGCCTCGCACGCATCCGCAAGTTCGGGCGTCGTCTCAAAAAATGCCGAACTTCTTCATGAGGTAATGCTCGACTTCATCGCGCTCCGTGTCTGTTAGCGCGCGATCGTAGATCAGAATTTCGCCAATGTTTCCAGTGAAGAAGCTTCCACTGGGCCCCATTCCGATGCTTTCTATCGATGTCGATCCTGAAAGCCGCGCCAATTTGCCGCCCTGCTTCAAGACTGGCAACCCATTTACCCACAAGTAATCGACACTGTCCCGGTGCATCGCAGTGGTGACACTGTAATCTCCTGCAATGCTATTTGGACGTAAGTAAACAGGCTGATTATTCGCTTGTGTCGTGCCGAAGCGGAAGAACACGTGCGTTTGCGACGGGGTGAGAAACGTTACCCCGTTGGGCGCCGCTTCGCCCCAGGACAGCGCATCCTTAGCACCCGGAGCGATGACATCCTGCTCGGCGCTTGCCACCATAAAGATGGTCATCTCGGTCCCGCCATCAATCGGCAGATTGGCGGTCATTGCCGATGACCCGTTGAATTGAACCACTGGAGAGCAGTATGGTCCATCCGGCGGCGTCAGGAACGCGGAGCCGGGAATCGGCGTCGCATCCGCACCGTTCGCTGACGCGTCCGGCCAGGTATTAACCGGACCACGGTAGGGATTATACACGTTGTCCGCTCGAAGCCATTGGCGCAGCCCGTTCTTCGGAACACTATTTGCCGGATCGGGGGCGGACCCCGTCTCCACCCGCACATTTCTCAGCACGAAAGAACCGTATTCAAAATTAGAACCATTGAACTGAATAGTTACCGCCTCTATGTTCATAGCTTCGCTTCTGATCTGAAGAGGAACAGTCGCGAGATCGCCCGGGGAAGGAGAATCTAAAGCGGCTGTTGTTACTTCTGCGTCAGGAGGAGATGCTGCGCCAATCGAAGTAGGAGAGCGATACGCAGAGATGGTCGCTGAACGCTGGAGTCGCCCGAAGGTCCCGATCCAGGCACTGACACCCTTGACTGGTTTGTCGAAAATGAGCGTGACTGTGTTGTTCGCTGCTACTTCCAAATCCAGAGAAGAATCGATACCGTACGTCAAGAACAAGAACCTTGGACTTGAGATCGGAACCCCAGGAATCTGCACCGTGACATTTAGCCCTGTTACGCCCGAAACCGGGATTACGGCGTTCAGAGGGACAACACTGGGAGGGTTCGGCGGCGGCGGCGGAGGCAGTTTCTGCCAGTCAAGGTACGCGTCGGGCTGTAGACCAGCCGGACAAAACCTGAGTGGCAGTGACAAGGTCCCTTGCCCATTCGTGAGCCCAGATGCGGCCATGCCGATGAAAATTAGAAGCAGGTGTGTTTTCATTGGAGTCTTCCAGTCGAACTAATTCGAGCGGCCAGATTAGAACAGAGGTCTCCGCGCGTAGCAAGGCCTCGCCCTGCGAGCCGGTACTATGAAAAAATTACGGACTGCTTTCTCCGTCTCGCGTGATAGATTTGAATTTAATGCTGCAGGACCTTGCTCTTGCGTTGCGCCTGCAGGCGCTGGATCGCAAGATTGCCGCTCTCGAGCTCGAGATCGCATCTTTCCCCAAACACATCGCCGAGATAGAGAAAAAACTGGAAGCGCACACCCGGAGGCTGGAAGCGGATCGGGCGGCACTTTCGGCGAACCAGCGTGAGCGCAAGAAACTCGAAGGTGACATTCAGGCACACGAGCAGAAGATTTCAAAGCTCAAAGACCAGACTCTTCTAGCGAAAACAAATGAGCAGTACAAAGCCTTCCAGCACGAGATTGCTTACATCGAAGCCGAAATCCGCAAAGCGGAAGACAAGATTCTTGATTTCATGGAGCAGTCGGAGCAACTGGAGAGCAACGTAAAGTCTGCCGAAATTGAGCTCAAGAGACAGCAGCAGCACATCGACTCCGAAAAGACGCGGGCTCGTGAGCGAACGGCTGCGGACCAACAGGCGCTATCGGAAGGCAAGAACGAGCGCGGCGCGGTGATCGGAGAAATGAGCCCCGCCCTTCATGCAGAGTACGAACGAATTCGCAAGAAGACTAAGGGGACGGTTATCGCGGATGCTACCGATGGCCGTTGCGACGCTTGCCAGATCACATTGCGCCCGCAGTTCTTGCAAGATTTGCGGCGCGGCGATCAGATTATGTTCTGTGAAAGCTGCGGGCGAATTCTGACCTACAACCCGGTTGTGGATGTCTCCGGCGATGTCGCTGCGTCGCAGCAAATCGCGTAAGCCTCAATTAATTACGCCCAATTTAACTGTTCCGAAACTGGTTTGATATCCTCCGACTTCAGGCCACCGACAGGTCGCCGAGGAGGTGTGTAGTGAGGGTCTTCGACAGTTCCGATATCCGGAACGTTGCTCTGATTGGACACGGGCACAGCGGCAAAACGGCGCTGACTTCTGCCATGCTGTTCAGCGCGGCAGCAACTGACCGGTATCTCGGAGTCGATGAAGGCAACTCCGTTACGGATTTCGACGAAGAGGAGATCGCACGCAAGCTGAGCATCAGTTCGGCTATTGCCGCTTTCCCGTGGCAGAAGACGAAATTCAACGTCATCGATACGCCCGGATATAACATTTTCCTGAACGACACGCGCGGCGCGTTGCTCGCGGCAGATTCAGTGGTCACAGTTATCGATGGGGTTGCCGGCGTTGAGGTCTCGACGGAAAAAGTGTGGCAGTTCTCGGACGAATATAAGCTGCCGCGGGCGTTTTTCATCAACAAGCTGGACCGCGAGCGGTCGAATTTTGACAGCGCTGTCGCGAGCATTCACGAAGCGTTCGGAAGGTCCGCCGTTCCGGTGCAGTTGCCGCTTGGTTCAGAGAAGAATTTCAGCGGCATCATCGACGTGATCCGTATGCGCGCTTATTGCTACAAGCCCGGCGGTAACGGCAAAGGCAATGAGACGGACATCCCGACTCCGTATGAAGAAGCGGCGACCAAGGCCCACGAAACTCTGGTCGAGATGGTTGCGGAAGGCAAAGACGAGCTGATGGAAGAATTCTTCGCGACGGGGACATTGCCCTGTGAGCACATCATCAGCGGCTTGCAGGAAGCTGTTCGCGAGGGCCGTATTTTCCCAATTCTCTGCGGATGTGGCACCCAGAACATCGGGGCGGACGCGTTACTGAACTTTCTGGCCGAGGTCTTCCCTGCGCCGCTGGACCGATCGCCTATGCCGGCGATTCAAAACGGGACGGAAACGGCAAAAAAGATCGAAACCAACGGCAATGCATCCGTGTTTGTGTTCAAGACTTCAGCGGATCCGTTTGCGGGGCGTCTCAGCTATTTCAAGGTAATGTCGGGCGCGGTGAAGGACGATGCTCACCTCACGAACGCGCGATCCAATACGAACGAACGGCTGGCGCACATTGCCACTCCGTTCGGAAAGACCATGCAGCCGGTGCCGGAACTGCGTCCCGGAGACATCGGTGTGGTTGCCAAGCTGAAAGACACTCTGACTGGTGACACGCTGTGCGATAAACCAAACTGCGCGGTGTTCAAGGGTGTTGAATTGCCGGAGCCCTCGATCGCGTATGCAATTTCGGCAAAGACCCGCAACGACGAAGACCGCCTCAGCAGCGCGCTGCAAAAAGTTCTCGAGGAAGACCGGTCATTACGCTTTTATCGGGACCCGATGACCAAAGAGTTCCTGCTTGCCGGCAATGGGCAGCAGCATGTGGAAATTGTGGTGAGCCGGCTCAAGCGGCGCTACGGTGTCGAGGTCCAGTTGCATGCGCCGAAGATCCCGTATCGGGAAACGATTCGCGGGCAGGCCAGCGTGCAGGGACGACATAAAAAACAGACAGGTGGACACGGCCAGTTCGGTGATTGCTGGATTCGCATGGAACCGCTGCCGCGCGGGGAGAAGTTCGAGTTCGTGAATGACATTTTCGGCGGCTCCATTCCCAGGCAATACATTCCGGCAGTCGAGAAAGGCATTCTGGAGGCAGCCGAGCACGGTTTCCTCGCGGGATATCCGGTCACAGACTTCAAGGTGGTGCTTTACGACGGGTCCTATCATGATGTCGATTCGTCCGAAATGGCCTTCAAGCTGGCGGGCCGCAAGGCGTTCCGTGCTGCGATGCAACAGGCGAGGCCGGCGCTGCTGGAGCCCATCATGCAGGTCGAAGTCGAGACACCGGCTGAGTTTGCGGGCGATCTGATGAGCGATTTTAATGGTCGGCGCGGACGCATTTCGGGAATGGATCTCAAAGGGACCATGCAGACGATCCGGGCGCAGGTACCGATGTCTGAGATGCTCAATTATCAGAACGACCTGATCTCGAAGACGCAGGGCCGCGCGTCGTTCCACATGGAATTCGACCACTATGATTTTGTGCCGCAGCCACAGGCCGAGAAAATCATTGCAGCGGCGAAGGCGGCACAGGTCGGAGTGGAAGAAGAAGAGTAGTCCGCCATCGAGTGAGCGCCAGCGGGGTCAGAGATCAAGCCCCTCAACCGTCAATGAAAGAGGGTGTCAAAGAGCCGGCGCATGTTGTACTGCAGCGCCACAATCCCGGCATCGAGAGTTGATCCGATCACAGGCTTCTGGGTCCAGATCTGTACCAATCGAGCGATCATTTCACGCTCTTCCTCCGAT
>JAFARV010000438.1 GCA_019245255.1 Acidobacteriaceae bacterium
CGGCTCAATTCATAGAACCGCTTTTGCAGCGTGTCCGGATCTACATTCAGCTTCCGCTCAAAGCCAAAAAAAGTGTAAAAGTCCCTTGGAATTGTCGCCATAAACGCACTTGTACTGAGCAGTGTGGAGCCTTCTTCTCACAGAGCCGTTCCCGCCGCGCGCCCGGCGAGAGCTGTCGTCAGCCTATGCCGAGAATGAGCTGCCGCAGCCGCAACTCCTGGTTGCGTGGGGGTTCTGGAACACGAAGCCCGATTGCATCAAGGAGTCCTTCCAGTCAAGCGTCATGCCGTCAAGGAACACCATGCTCTTGGGATCGACGAACACTTTGACGCCGTCAAAATCGAACACGTGGTCGCGCGGTCTGGCTTCCGGCGCGAATTTAAATTGATAACTCAAACCCGAACAGCCGCCGCCGAGCACACCAAGCCTGAGTCCGCCGCTGACCCCCTCGCGCGCGAAGGCGTCACGAATCCTCTCGACGGCCTTCGGCGTGACGAAAATCTGCCGCGCAGCTTCCTGCGTTTTCACGCTCTCGCTCGCAGTTGTTCCGAGCTGGGTCAACTCAGCCACTAACACCCCTAACCGACAGCAACGGATTCCGTGCTGACGCTTTTATGCTTCTTTTTGTAATCGGAGATCGCCGCCTTAATCGCGTCCTCGGCAAGCACCGAACAGTGAATCTTTACCGGTGGCAGCGAGAGCTCGTTGACAATATCGGTATTTTTGATTTCCAGCGCCTGATCTACGGTCCTTCCCTTCAGCCACTCGGTGGCAAGTGACGAACTTGCGATCGCGCTGCCGCAACCAAAGGTCTTGAACTTCGCATCCTCAATGACCCCGGTCTCGGCATTCACCTTCACCTGCAGCTTCATGACGTCCCCGCACTCAGGGGCGCCCACCATTCCCGTACCCACATCCGGGCTGCTCTTGTCCATCGAGCCTACGTTCCGCGGATTCTTGTAATGATCCAGAACTTTGTCAGAATAAGCCATTCTTTCCCCTCTTTATCGTTAGATGTCTAGTGTGCTGTCCAAGATACCTTGGATAGATCCACGCCTTCCTTAGCCATTTCGTACAACGGCGAAAGCTCGCGCAATTTCTGCACCACGTCAATCACTTTCTGCGCCACGTAATCCACTTCATCTTCTGTGTTGAACCGGCCGATCCCAAACCGGATCGACGAGTGGGCCAGATCGTCACCCGCGCCTAATGCCTTCAGCACGTAGCTCGGTTCCAGCGTCGCCGACGTGCATGCCGACCCGCTCGAAACCGCAATGTCATTGATGCCCATCAGCAGACTTTCCCCTTCGACGTAAGCGAAGCTGATGTTCAGATTGTGCGGCAGGCGGTGCTCCATAGACCCGTTGATGTAAACTTCGTCGAGTTCTCGCATCAGCTTGTCCTTCAGCTTGTCGCGAAGGTAACGAAGTCGTTTCGTCTCTTCGATCATTTCGTTCCTTGCGATTTCAGAAGCGGCCCCCAGCCCGACAATTGCGGGAACGTTGAGCGTACCGGAACGCATGCCGCGCTCGTGGCCGCCACCGTCCATTTGCGCTGTGATCTGCACTCTGGGATTCCGGCGGCGTACATATAACGCGCCGACCCCCTTTGGCGCGTAATACTTGTGCCCGCTCAGCGACAGAAGATCGATGTTGTCCGAAATCACGTTCACCGGAATCTTTCCGACGGCCTGTACGGCATCGGTATGCAACAGAACGCCCTTCTCTTTCGCAATCTTTCCGATTTCGCGAATCGGTTGCACCACGCCGATCTCGTTATTGGCATACATAATCGAGATCAGAATCGTCTTGTCGGTGATCGCATCGCGGAGCTGGTCGAGATCGATCAACCCGTCCTGCCGGACCGGCAGGTATGTTACGCGGACTCCATCTTTTTCCAGCCGTTTGCAGCAGTCAAGCACCGCCTTGTGCTCCGTCACCTGCGTGATGATGTGGTTGCCGCGCTCGGCGTACATCTCCGCAACGCCCTTGAGAGCGAGATTGTCCGATTCTGTCGCGCCGCTGGTGAAGACAATTTCTTTCGCCGTGGCGCCGATCAAATCGGCAATCTGCTTACGGGCTTTCTCGACTGCATCTTCCGCTTCCCATCCGAAACTGTGGTTTCGAGACGCCGCGTTTCCAAAGACGTCCAGAAAGTATGGCTTCATCGCGTCAAAAACGCGGGGGTCGGTGCGGGTGGTCGCGTGATTGTCTAAATAGATGGGCAGTTTCATTCGTTCATTTCCTCAGCGAATTTTGCGGTTCAAATCTTTCCGGGCCGGCTTGCAGCGCCACCAGCGGGCTCACGGCCGGCGGCGCGCCTTCGTCGCTCTCGTCTAACATATTCTGAATACTCACGCTCTCAAGCAGGCGTAGAATCCCTTCGTGAATCCGGCGCAGCGGCTTCCGCACCGTGCACTTCTCCGCATGCCCACAGTTCGTGCTGTGGGTGAAGCAGTTCGCAAGCACGATGGGGCCGTCAATCGCCCGGATTACCTCAAGGGTCGAAATCAGCCGTGGATCCCGAGCCAGCCGGTATCCTCCGTTCGTTCCGTACGCAGACACCAGAAACCCCGATTTGCCCAGCTTCTGCAGCAATTTGGACATAATCGGTAACGGTACCGCGCACGAATCCGCCACCTCCTTCGCACTCAATGCGTCATCGGTTTCACGCTGCCGTGCCGCAAAATGCTTGAGAGCAATGAGACTGTAATCCGCCTTTTTTGTTAGCCGAAGCATTTTGAGTAAAAGCCGCGAACGATACCGAAGGGGCGATCTGCGACCAAGGTGATCTTACTTCGGTTATAGCACGTGTGCACAACGAATGGGTTAAACTTTTATCTGCCGCGAAATCAATGGCTTGTGTTTGCTTTTTAACTATCGCTGATATCTCGCGGTATCTAGGGGATTCTACCTTCGAGATCGCACCGCGGCCAGGTCGCCGTATCGGCTCAATCCGGTTCCACCGGTCAAGATTTTCTTCGTGATTCGCTTATTCCGCGTCTTCATTCCGGCGAGTGTGGTCGGGCTTCTCTTCTCCGAGACCCTGCTTGTCCTGCTTTGTTACGTCGTCGCCTCGTTCTTCACCACTTACCTCGATCCGTGGACCTACCTCATCTTGGAGGCCAACTACTGGAAGCTGCTGCTCGTCGTAGGGCTCATCGTTCTCGGCATGTACTTCCAGGATCTGTATGCGGAGGTCCGCATTATCTCCCGGATTCTGCTGGTGCAGCAAGTCTGCCTGTCGGTCGGCGCGGCCCTTCTGTTGATGGCGTTTCTCGGCTATCTGCGCCCCGAGCTGCTGCTCGGACGGTGGCTCATGATCGCCGGCAGTTTCGGCGTAATCCTGGTGCTGCCACTATGGCGGCTCGTTTATTGGAAATACATTGTACTCGCCTTCCGTTCCGAACGGGTACTCCTGCTCGGCAGCTCCAGTATCCTGGGCGAGGTTGAGAAGACACAACTTGACGTCCCGGAGTTCGGTTACACCAACATGCGCTATCTATGCGA
>JAFARV010000457.1 GCA_019245255.1 Acidobacteriaceae bacterium
TCGGGTCCGATCCCGCAGTCGTAGGCCGCTCCATCACTCTCGAAGGATTGAATCGGCAAGTTGTCGGTGTCATGCCCGCCAGCTTCGATTTCCCGTCACCCAAAACTCAGTTATGGATTCCCTTGCGCATGGATTCTAGTGCTGTTGGCGACTATTGGGGTTCGAGCTACATGGCCCTAATCGGCCGACTGCGCGATGGCGCGACATTGGCACAGGCTCGCGGTGAGCTTACGTCCATGTCCCCCGCTATCCTGGCGGCGTTTCCATGGCGAATGCCTAACGACGCCTTCGGGCACGGAACCGTGATCACGCTCTCTGAAAACCTGGTCGGCGATTCGAAGCCAAAGCTGCTTGTTCTGCTGGGAGCCGTGTTCTTTCTGCTGCTGATTGCCTGTGCCAATGTGGCGAACCTTCTGTTAGCTCGCTCCATTATCCGGCGCAAGGAAGTCGCCGCGCGCGTCGCGCTCGGTGCTTCTCGCTGGCGCATCGTCCGGCAGTTGCTCACCGAAAGCATGCTGCTCTCCGCGTCCGGCGGCTTGCTGGGACTCTTGATCGCGTCTTACGGAATTGGCGTATTGAAGTTGACGCTGCTTGCCGGGATGCCAAGGGTAGAAAGCGTCGATCTCGACGCTACCGTACTGCTCTTCACCGCATGCTTGACCATGCTCACCAGCTTCGTATTCGGATTGATCCCCGCGCGCGATAGCTCGAATTTGAATCTGATGACAACATTGAAGTCGGGCGGAGAGCGAGGCGGAACAGCTACCCACGGCGGAACGCGCGCCACGTTGGTCGTCGGCGAGATCGCGATTTCCGTGGTTCTGGTTATAGCAGCGGGGTTGTGTGTGCGCAGCCTCTGGAAGCTTTCGAACGTAAATCCTGGCTTCACTACCGGGCACATCGTTATGGCACGCATTACGCCAAACCAGACCTTCTGCGACCTTCCCCCTCGCTGTTTCAACTTTTATGACCACTTACTAAGCCGCGCCCGCACATTGCCCGGCGTCACGGATGCCGCCGCCGCGAACGACCTTCCTTTAAGCGGCGGAGACGGAGGGGAGATGCTGCCCGTTGCCATCGAGACGCATCAAACACGTCCGGGCGCTCACATTCCCTTGTTCAGCGAAAAAATCGTCACGCCGGACTACTTCCGACTGATGCACATTCCACTCTTGCGCGGCCGGAGTTTCACCCAAGCGGATGCGGCCCCGGGTGCTCAACCTACGGTGCTGGTCAGTAATATGACAGCGGGTAAATATTGGCCAGGCAAGAACCCCATTGGAGAACACATTCGAGCGCCCTGGCAAAAGGAATGGAGCACCGTCGTCGGAGTTGTGGGCGACGTGCGCGATTACAGCATGTCCAAGCAGATGGGGGATTGGGTCGATGGAGCAATCTACACCGAATTCGGGCCGCACGCCATCCGCAGCAGCGGCGCCCAGATTCCGCCGGCCGGCATGATTCTCGTGCTCCAAACGGCGGGAGATCGGCTGGATTTCGCCGCCGCTCTCCAAACCCTCGTGTCTCAAATCAATCCTGATGTTGCCGTCAGTGATGTGAGGACTCTAGAGAGTCGCGTATCGAATGCGGTCGCGGAACCTCGCTCTACCGCCTCGCTGTTTTCACTCTTTGCGGCGCTCGCGCTCGTGTTAGGCGGAATCGGCGTATATGGCGTCATGTCGTATTCCGTCGCCCAGCGTACCCGCGAGCTGGGGATTCGCATAGCTCTCGGTTCAGCGCGGCGGGACGTCCTTTATTTGGTCCTTAAGCAAGCGGCTAAGCTGGCGCTCTTGGGGGTCGCCATCGGCTTGGTTGGCGCATTTCTGCTCACCAGGCTCATCGCCAGTCTTCTTTACGGTGTGAATGCAGTCGATCCAATCACATTCGTTGGAGTCGCAATATTGTCGCTCGTGGTCGGCTTAGCCGCCTGCGCCTTCCCGGCCTGGCGTGCGACCCAGGTGGACCCGATCGTGGCACTGCGTTACGAGTGAGCCGCAAGTTTTCGACAATTTTCCGCGTGAGATCAATTCTGGCCTGATGCTATGGGCAGGATTCGGGGCTGCTCACAGGATTACGAAATTCTTATAAGCCCCGTGAATTGCTTCCTACTCCAGGCGCCACGGATGTGCAGAACGGCTGATAACCGCGCTGTCTGACTGGGTTGCATCGGCAAAAACGTGAACCGCGGAAAACCCTTCCCTGGCGAGTAACGGTCGCGCCCGCTTGAGATCTTCCATCTGTTCCCGTACGACTTCTGCGCGCACCTGCCGTTCCGGCCGGCTTTGATTCCGTGCCAGACACACCTCCTCAGCGACATCAAACACAATTGCAATCGCCGGCACTTCGCACTGCACCGCGAAGGGAAGCAGTCGTCGTCGAGCTTTGAGCTGCACGTTTGTCGCGTCAACGACCGTCAATAATCCCCGCCGCAGACGTTTCCTTACAATCAGCCGCAACACGTCAAAGGCATCGAGCGTCGCCGATTGATCCGCCTCCTTGTTGCACACGAGTGCACGGCAGAAATCAGACGAAATGATCTCGACCGGCTTGAAATGTGTTCGCGCGAAAGTCGATTTTCCCGAACCGGCTGCGCCGATCAGCAGGATCAGCGATGGATCAGGGACGGCGATGACATGTGACACAGAACAAAGCTAGCCAAAGGATGCTACGATTCTACGCTTCGTCTTCGCTCAGCTCGAGCTTCTTATCAACTTCGGCGAAAAGAGTCGAGAGATGAATGGTCGTCTCCCCAATTTGGAGATCTCCAGTGGGTGGAATCCAGGACGGGCCGAGTGAGCTTTCCTGCGAAAGAGTCCACGCAGTCCGTTTCTCCGGGTCAATGATCCAAACAGCCTGAGAGCCCCACGAGATGTATTGAGCGGCTTTATCGAGGGCCTTCGCAAGAGTGTCTCGTGGGGAGAGAATCTCGACACAGAGCGCCGGGGCCGTAGCCGGATAGCGCCCCTTGAATTTACCCTGCACGGCGATCACGTCCGGAACTGGCTCGGCATCGGAAACCACTTTCAATCGAACTTCGGCCGCCGTATTCCAACCGGCGCTCTCCAGCATCATCGCGATCAGGGCCTGCACGATCCCGTGAAGAACAGTGGGCATTGGTTTCTGGACAGCTCTGCCGTACCAATATTCGTAAGCGGGCTTCGCGCTATCGTAGAGCTTGTGAAACTCTTCGACGCTAAGCGGTAGAACGTGAGCAGCCATCTCTTTTGATTATCCTCACCGCGGTGACGGGCATAACACAACAAAAATGGCGGACACAGCCAAGGTACTATGTCCGCCGATAGTTAATTGAAGATTTTCCGCTAGCTGGCCAGGGCCAGCGCGCCGCTCTTCAGGTTTGGTATTACCAGGCCGAGCACCTGTTCCACGCGCTCGACAAAGTGGAACTGCATCTCCTGCCGGACGTGGTCTGGCAAGTCGCGCAAGTCCTTCTTATTGCCTTGCGGAAGGATCACGCGCCGGATGCCCGCGCGTCGTGCCGCCAGCACCTTTTCCTTCATGCCGCCGATGGGCAGCACCAGGCCCGTCAGTGTCACTTCCCCGGTCATCGCAGTATCGCTGCGCGCAGGTAAGCCCGTGTACAACGAAGTAAGCGCCGTGGTCATCGTGATGCCCGCCGACGGGCCGTCCTTTGGAATCGCGCCAGCGGGAACGTGAACATGCACGCCGCTGTCTTTGATCTTCTCTGGATCGACGCCCAGATCCGCCGCGTGCGACCATATGTAGCTTTGCGCAATTCGCACCGATTCCTGCATCACTTCACCAAGCTGCCCGGTTAAGGTCAGCGAGCCCTTGCCATTCGGCAGCAGCGCGCTTTCGATGTACAGAACATCGCCGCCCGTCTCAGTCCACGCGAGTCCCGTGGCAACCCCTGGAGGCACGGTCTTACGCATCTCCTCAGGTAGAAAGATCTCCGGCCCTAGAAGCTCTGTCAAAGATTCAGCCGTGATCACGGCCTTCTCTTCCTTACCTTCGGCGAGCTGCAGGGTGACCTTCCGCGCCACACGTCCAATTGCCCGCTCCAGGCGTCGGAGACCAGCCTCCCGCGTATACCCCCGAATGATTCCGCGCAGACCGTCATCGGTAAATTCGATTTCGGCATCGCTCAACCCGGCGGCCTTGGTCTGTTTCGGAATGAGATAACGGCGGGCAATCTGCTCCTTTTCCTCCTCGCTGTAGCCGGAGAGCCGCAGAATTTCCATACGGTCCAGCAACGGCTGCGGAACGGTATCAAGGGAGTTCGCCGTGGTGATGAAAAGTACCTTGGAGAGGTCGAACGCCAGGTCAAGGTAATTGTCGCGGAACGTCTTGTTCTGCTCAGGGTCGAGGACTTCGAGCAAGGCCGCTGCCGGATCGCCCCGGAAATCACGCCCTAGCTTGTCGATCTCATCGAGCAGCAGTACAGGGTTGTTCGCCCCCGCACGCCGCATCGCCTGCAGCAGGCGCCCCGCCATCGCTCCTATATAGGTTCGGCGATGACCGCGCAATTCAGCTTCGTCGTGCATGCCGCCCAGGCTGAAGCGCTCAAATTTACGCCCCAAGGCTCGCGCGATCGACTGCCCGAGCGAGGTCTTACCGACTCCGGGAGGCCCCACCAGGCAGAGAATCGGCGCCTTGGCTTCGGGGTTGCGTTTCAAAACGCTCAGGTGCTCGAGGATCCGCTCCTTGATTTCCTTGAGTCCGAAATGGTCGGCGTCCAGCACTTCCCGCGCGTGCGCGATCTCGAGGTTGTCTTGGGTGGTCGTGCTCCAGGGTAAGTCGAGAACGAACTCGAGGTAGGTCCGGGTCACATGGTAATCCGGCGCACCGGCGGGCAACCGTTCCAGCCGGGCGAACTCGCGTTCAAACTCTTTTTTCGCCTCTTCCGGCAGGTTCGCTTTTTCAAAGCGCTCACGCAACAGATCGAGCTCGGCTTTTTCGGAGTCCTTCTCGCCGAGTTCCTGCTGAATGGCCCGTAACTGCTGCCTGAGCAGGTATTCGCGCTGCTCTTTCGACATCTCGTCGCGAGCCGTCGAGGCAATCTTCTGTCGCAGCTCCAGAACTTGCAGCTCGTGCGCCAGATACGAGTGCATCAACCGGAGCGCGTCGACCCGGGTCTCGGCCTCCAGCAGCTTTTGCTCTTTTGTGACGTCCAGGCTGAAGATGCTCGCCAGCAGAAAGGCCATGCGCAACGGGTCATCGGCGCTCGCCAGCATCCGCGTCAGGTCCCCGCCGGATTGCGGCTGAGCCAACGTGATCGCCTTGGCAGCCAGTTCCAGCAGGGCGCCCGATAGCGCCTCGACCTCGGAACCGCTATCTTCGGGGAGCGGGAAGACCCGATATTTCGCGGCTAAGTAGCCTTCCGGCGACTCGACCTTGACCAGGACCACGCGCTCGACGCCCAGGACGAGGATTTCCAACAAGCCTTCGTTCGGCCGCGAAGACTTGCGGATAACTGCTTTAGTTCCAATCGTGTAGAGATCATCCTGGCCGGGCGAATCGACCTGCGCATCGCGCTGCGCGACTAGGAGGATCTCCTTCTCTTCCGTATTCAGCGCTGCCTCTACCGCCCGGACCGAGCTCTCCCTGCCGACTGACAGTGGCAATAGCAATCCGGGAAACAGAATGGTGTTCTTCAGCGGCAACGCTGGCAAAACTTGATAATCGGAGTGCCCCATGAAAATGGTTTCCTAAAGGTTCGATGCAGATTTATATAGATAGGCTGCGATTCTTTTAGCGTACTACGCTCAAGCTATTAGCCGATTCGCGTCACGGCCAACCGGGTTTGGCCGTCACAGTCGCAGCCTCCCAACGGATACACTCAAATTCCCGAAAATTCCGCAAAAGCTCTAGTAGGTTTGCTTCGAAATTGCGCCTGTATCAGGCGACAACGTCCTGAGCGGCGTTTATCTACGAGAGGAAAGAGTTATGAAGATCACATCCAAGATCCTTGCGGGCACAGTCGTTATTGCGCTTACGAACACTGTTGCCCAGGCACAAAGCGGTCCGCCCACAAAGCCGTCCGGCCCAGTGCAATACGTCACTAACCAGGAGTTTGAGGAACTGCTGCAATCCGGGCAGCTGCAACTGACCAACCCACAAATTGTGGCAGAACAGGATCAGCGGATCGCGATTCAGGAGCGCGCCAATCTGGAAACAATTGGCGGGTTTCTCCGCAACCACCATGACCTTCGCCGCCTGAGTGAATCAATCGCCCTTCAGCCGACGGGTACAAACATCGTGAGGCTGCCCGGCGGAGACTACAAGATCCAGGTCCCGGACCGTTTCGGTACTCGCCAGACAGTTGAAACTTTGGGCCAATCCTCGAAACTATCGATGATCGCCGGCGCCATTCGCTCGTCGACCGACCCCACACAACAACTGGCGCTCTACCGGCACATCTACAGCAAATACGCAGCACTGTTCGACCAGGTATGCGCGTCAGGGCCGGGCATCCCGGGCACCGTACCCGGCAAGCCCCCGGCCGAATGCTCACGCTTGCCGCAACCCGCGCAGTTGCCCAATCCGTCCGATCTGGGGAACGCATCCTTGCAGCAGGTCCAACAGGCGTTGCAGACGATAGGCTCACAAGCGCTGAACATCATCAAAACCGTGCCGATCCCCGTCCGAGTCTTGACCTGCACAAGCGGCGAAAGCGTGGTGGCTAACAATGTCACTTTCGGGGATCAAACCAACAGCATGGGCTGCACGGTGCCCTCTGCCGGCGGCATATTTAAGAACTTCAATTTTGTGAATAAAAACCTGCTATCTCCCGTTAAGGAGCAAGGCAGGCGGGGCACCTGCCACATCTTTGCCGCCACGTCCAGCATGGAAGAGGTGGTTGCGCGGGATACCGGCTGCATAGTCAATCTGTCGGAGGAGGACTTAATGGAGCATGTGAAGCTGCTCTGGAGCCCCGCTCCCTACGTCGATGGCGGCGACCCCGGCGCGGATCTTGCACTCGCGGCAAGCAACGCGTATGACTTCGCCTGGGAAAGTCAGTGGGATTACAATCCTTCCTGGTGGGAATACACCCCGCCCAGTATCTTCGCTTACGATGACTCCTGCACCGGATATCCCTACCCGGGCCTCGAGCCCGGCTGCTCCGATACCTCTTCTCAGGCTCCCATTGTCTGCACCGTTGAAGCACCAGATGGTCAAACAGTTTGCGGATTTAAACCTGCGGTTCTGAGCGGGTCTAGATCGCCCTATATGTCAGATGGTGCGAATGGCATCTGGAATCCGGCTAACCAACCTTTGTCCTTTGACATGGTCATCCTCGCTTTGGCCTTCAATGATGGCGTCATCCTGGGCTTCGGAGCAACGAATGACTTTGAAAGTCCAAATCCGGACGGATATATCACTTACAGCACCACTGACGTCACCAATCCAAATGACTTCCTGGGCGGCCATGCAGTGCACTTAGTGGGATACGTTGCGAACTCGGACTTAGCTGCGAATCCCGCAACTGCGAGCGCTCCTCCTGGCGCGGGCGGCGGCTACTTCATCATCAAGAACAGCTGGGGCGCCTGCGCGGGTGATGCCGGTTACTACTACATGCCGGTTGCTTACCTGGAAGCTACCGTTTGGAACGTATATTCGGTTTCTTCCGAAACTCATTAGTTGACTCTTGAGTTCACAGGCGCAGAACAGACTTGCTGAGGGTTTCCGCGCTATATTCCTGCTGAATCAGTTATGGCGCCCGGCCGTTGGAAACAGGTCGAATCGCCTTACCACGCCGCTTTGGCTCTCGCGCCCGAGCGGCGTTCGGCATTTCTGGACATAGCCTGCTCGGGAGACCACGAACTCCGGGACGCGTGAACCGGCAGAGATCAGAGTCAGCTCTTCAGTTCGACTACCACGACCTCGAATGGATCGTTGCTGAGATTTTCTTCCGTATGGGTGGTCGGTGTTCCCCAAACCGCGTCGCCCGCCTTGTGTTTCATGATCTTGATTTCGCCGTGCGAATCTGTGACACGAAACTCCTGATCGGTTAAGAAGACCGTTACGCGGTTGAGGGAATGTTCGTGCATCGGAGCAGTTCCATGCGCTTCAATCTTGACACGCAATACGCGAACTTGAGGATTTTCGAACTCCAGCTTGTAATGCTTGGGATCTATCTTCACCGGATCGAGATTACTGGTGATCGTCGTTCCTGTGCCCGGTCTCTTCAATTCGATCTCGACAATGTTGAAGGCATCATTACTGATGACCTCAGGCGAGTGCATGCCGTCCGCAGGGCTCCACTTCACCTCACCCGTTTGCCAATGGAACACTTCAGGCGGCCTCCCGTCCTGATACTCGAAACGCTGCTGCCCGGGCTGGAGGTAAATCAGTACGCGGTTTTGCGCGTGCGCATGGAACTTTCCCTTCAGGTGAGGCTTCTCATAGGCGCGAATCACTCTAACTTGATCATTTTCAAAGAGGGTTCCAGAAGGCTCGACATTGATTGCCCCTAGCGTCGCGCAAAACATTAATACGGCAGCATTGACCTTGGTCTTCATAACCCCCGATCCTATCGTGTCTCCGCGCCAGCAGTTGTTTTGTAATCGGTTTGTTGAATTTACTTTAGGACGGAC
>JAFARV010000460.1 GCA_019245255.1 Acidobacteriaceae bacterium
ACGTGTTCGGCGACAGAACCGTAAGTGAATCCGCTACGGCGTTGTCATTGATTCGCACCAGCGGGTCCTGCGCGTCCTTACCCGGCCCTGTGAATCCGTTGGCTCCATTATCGATCTGGTTGCGACGGTTGTGGGCATAGCGAAAAAACATGCGCTCCTTTTCACCAAAGTCCTGGTCCACCCTCGAGATCCAGTTACGGAAGTGATCGGAGCTGACATTCGGACTGGCGATGAAGTTGTTCGAAATGGCATCCGGCGATCCGACGTTAGGCGCCGGATAGGCGTTGATAATCGCCAAGCCCGTGGGACTCAGTTGGCTGACCGGTATGACATTCCCCAGAAATTGGGTGCGGATGTACTGCGGATTTGAGGGACTATCTTTCTTAGTGAGATCGAATGCCGGATTCAGGCGTGTCGAGTTCGGATCATATATATTTACGCCGGCTTTGGAGAAGTCGCCCTGGCGTTCGGCGAGAGATGGAACGTTGGTCAAAATCGGGGCCGGAGTCGACTCGATGTAGTTCTCGACACCAAAAGTGAAGAACGTTTTGTCCTTGCCTCTATAGACCTTCGGTATCCACACCGGGCCGCCGATCTCGGTTCCGTACTGATCGAGCTTATGGCCACCCAGATTTTTGTGGGTTACGGGATCGATGCTGTTGATTGGTCTGCCTGCCGCATTGTTCTGGGTCGTGTTTGCATCGAGTTCATAGCGGCGCATGAACTCGTATACGGTTCCATGAAAGTCATTGGTACCGCTCTTCGTTGTCACGTTCATCACGCCGCCGCCTGTTCGTCCATACTGGGCGTCGTAGAAGTTCGTAACCACCTTAAACTCTTGCGTTGCGTCGACGGTGGGAATGTAGGCGATGTTCTGATTGCCGCGCGTCCGCTGTGAATCCGTATCCGTCACCGAGTCATCGGGAACGCCGTCCAGCAGCCACGAATTCGTCTGCCGGACACCGCCATTTATGGAGAAATTGATATTGTCGCCGTTGTCAAACGGTCTCGTGAACTGCGGGTTGCCGGCGAAGACGACACCGGTGGAGAGATTGGTAAGAGAGAACGGATTGCGGCCGGAGATAGGCAGTTCGGTGACGCGGAGATTCTCGATGACGTCACCCCGGGTAGCAGTGGCGGCGTCCAGCAGAGGGGCCTGGCCGGTAACCTCGATCGTGCTTTGCACTTTACTGACCTGCATGGAGAAGTTCACGGTGACTTTGTCCCCGGTATGAACTTCGATGCCATTACGCACTTCGTTCGCAAACCCCGGAGCGGACACGGTGACGCTGTAGGTTCCCGGAATCAGGAACGGTATCGAATAGGCACCTTCGGCGCTGGTAGGTTGAGATTGCGCTTCACCGGTTTCCGCATTTTTGGCCGTGACGGTTGCGTTGGCGACTGCGGTCCCACTGGGATCTAAAACTTGCCCGGTAATGGTGGCACGGAAATCCTGCGCTAAAGCTATGGAAGCCAGCGCAAGAGCCGCGAGAAATACGCGAACACGACTGAGTGGCATGCTCTACTCCCCTTGACCCTGGCTTTTGTAGGGACTCACTCCAAAAGCCTTGGCGACAGTTTACAGACGTTGCGGGCGGAAGTCAATTGAGAAATCGAGAGCCATAAGTCCCGGCTAGGGCCACTTACCCAAACTTCGGTGCAGTAAACAGGCCGCGGAGAGCGAGACACACGGCGCCGTGCAGAAGAGAGTCATCGGCAGAACATTTCGCAGGGCGGATCGAGTAGTGAAGCTGGGGCGAGGAGAACGCGTGCCGGACGTCATCCTCGATCAGGTCCCACACCTTTGCAATACGTCCCGCAAGCACCACTTCCGAGGGGTTGAAAAAGAAGATAAGGTTTGAGAGGCCGAGGCCCAGATAGTGCGCCGTCTCAAGGATTGCCTGGCGAGCTCGATTGTCTCCATTTCGCGCTCCGTCGAGCATCAGTTCGAAAAGCTCGGCATCGTACGGAGTTCTCTTTTTGTAGCGAGCCCAAGTGGCAAAGTTGCTGACATACCTCTCCCAACAGCCATTCCGGCCACAGCGGCAAGCGTCGCCGCCGGGCTTGATGATCATGTGTCCGACTTCCGCCGCGAAGTGCGCATCGTGGCCCAGGTAGACTTCACCGTGAATCACCGCACCCGCGCCTGTGCCGAAATCGCTGACGTTAAGAAAAACGAATTCGGAGGGACAACTTACGCGTTCTTTCTTGGTGAGCCAAAGCTCCGACAGGGCGCCCACGTTACAGTCATTGTCGGCGGTCGCGGGAATTCCTAGCTCCTTCGTGATTTCGTCTGCGATCGGGAAATTTGACAACTCGGGATGCGTGGGCGTCCATAGAATGCATCCGGTGGCGACGTCCACGTGACCTGGGATCGCGATGCCAAGCCGCTCAAATTTTTCTGATCTGCTCATGCCGAGAGCTTCGCGGGCGTTTGTAATGGCTTTTCCGATGCTCTGAACCAGCTTCTTTGAAGAACCGGGTGTAGGAAAGGTCCAGGTTTGCTGAATTGTGCCGCTCAAACCGGCGTAGGCCAATTGGCACTGACGCGGACGAATATTTAATCCCAACACGCGGTATGTGGCGTCGTTCAGACCAAGGCTCATGGGAACACGCCCGCGCTTTGTGGGGACCGCTCGTTCCTCAATGACCAGATCGTCGGCAATCAGTTCGTCGACAATATCGGAAACACTGCTGCGAAAGAAACCCGTGATGCGGGCGAGGTCTGCGCGTGTGATGGGCTGGTGACAGCGAATCAATTCGAGGATGATGGGGCGATTGACGGCGCGCACGCTCGAAGGTGACGCGGTACGGATAGGTGTACGGTTGAGTTCAAGGCTCTTTATCGGCACCGTGATTTACGGTAGTATAGCGTGTTTGTAGTAAGACACTACAAAATCGGCCGGGATGCGACTCCGGTTGCCGTTCGAATCTGCCTGCAAGGACGTCATGACATACACCGAAGCTTACAAACAACAACTGCTGGACACGATTGAAAGCATTGACTTGAAGGCGGTAACTCGCGCCATAAGCTGGATTCGCGAAGCGCGGGACGCTGGCCGGCACATATTTACCTGCGGTAATGGCGGGAGCGCCTCGACGGCATCACATTTCGCTTGCGACATGGTGAAAGGCGCAAGCTACGGAAGTGAGAAGCGATTCCGGATTATGGCTCTGACCGATTCGCTTCCGACGCTCACTGCGTACTCGAATGATCTTTCTTACAGCGACGTCTTCGCGGAACAGCTGAAAAATTTCGCGGAACCAGGCGATATTGTCCTGGCGATTAGCGGCTCCGGCAATTCTCTGAACGTGCTTCGGGCAGTGGAATACGCCACAGGAGCAGGTTGCCGCACGATCGGACTCACGGGACGCGACGGTGGAGCGCTAGGAAAGATGGTGGAGCTGGAGATCCGGGTTCCGGTGCAACACATGGGGCGAATCGAAGATGCACATCTGATCGCGTGTCACCTCATTGCCTATTCATTCATGGACAATGCGGAGGTCGCATAAGCGCTGCTCCGACAAGTAAGCGGCCATGGGCGACGCGCGCGTGACGCTCCAAAGCAGGAGATCGTTCGTTGCAGGTTTTGCAGCAGGCGCGGTCGCGGGTTCCGCGAAATCAGCGATTGGGTCAACAGCGCCCGAAGCCGATCCCGATTGGCAGCGCACACGGGATGCCGCCGGCGAGGTTTTAGCCCGCAACATTCGGACGCTACCCGGTTATCCGCATCCTCTGTTATTCGAAGGCAGC
>JAFARV010001006.1 GCA_019245255.1 Acidobacteriaceae bacterium
ACGATCAGACGACGGAACTGCGGCTCGAGACGCTGCGGACTTTGATCGATCAGGAGATCCTGCTGCAAAGAGCGGAAAAGGAAGGGCTCCTTGCGTCGGATGCGGACGTTGACGCGAGATTCAACGAGTGGCGGGCGCCCTTCACGCAAGAACAGTTTCAGAAACAGCTCGCGGCGCGAAAAATAACGGCGCAGGAGTTCAAAAATCAGCTCCGGCGTGAGCTCACCGTACAGCGGTTATTCAATAAAGAGATCGGATCGCACATCTCGATTTCTGACGCTGAGATCACAGGCTTTTACAACGCAAACAAAGCGAACTACAATCACGCGGAAAATACCATGCGCCTGGCGCAGATTCTGGTCACGCCAACTCCCGACGCCAATGTTCATAATTTGAAGAGCGACAAAGCGCAAAACGAGGAACAGGCGCGAACCAAAATTCAGATGATCGAACGGCGTCTACGAGAAGGTGAAGAGTTTGGGACACTTGCGGCGAATTACTCGGAGGACCCGAATTCGGCGCCGAATGGAGGTGATTTGGGTCCGGTTCCCGAGTCGGCGCTGGATAAGGCCAATCCGGAGTTGAGGAAGGCCATCATCGATATGATTCCCGGACAGGTTTCACCGATTATGCATACGCCGGAGGGTTACAGGATTATCAAGATGCTAGGCAAAGAGCCTGCGGGACAGCGGCAGTTGAGTGATCCTCGCGTATGGGAAGACGTCCGCCGGACCCTGTTTGAGCGAAAAGATCAGCTGCTGAGGAACGCTTTCTACGAGGTGGCTCGGGACGATGCGAAAGTAAATAACTACTACGCGTCATCAGTGTTGGAATCGCGGGATAAGAAGTAACTAGCGCAAAGGGCGCGGATGCGCGCCGAGATACACTGAAGCGACCCCGCTGCCCTTGCCTCGGCGCGCCTGACCCTGCGCCCGTCTTGCGCGTGTTGCTTAGTCGCTACCGCCTGCCATCCGTTTGCTTGTGCATGGCATCCATGTATTCGCGAACGTACTCGCGATCTTCTGCCGAAATCTCATTGTGGTCAATGGGGGCGCCGGGATCAGCATGCCTGGCATGCCTGCCTGAATACTCACTGCTGAGCTTTTGCGGCCCGGAAGGTTGTTCAATTTCCATGTCGCCGGTCAGCGCGGCCGCCCTTTTCCCGATGATCTCTGCCATTTTCCCCATGGCCTTCAGCTCTTCGGCTTCAGTCAGAGTTTTCTTTCCGTCCTGCCGGCCTGCGCCGGATTGTGAGTTGCTGCTCTGCGATTCGGGACGCCCGTCTTCGCCATCACCCGGCCCCGGACCGCGATCGCTCGATTGCGTCTTTGCCCCGGCCTGCGCCGCCTGACCTTCAGTCTGCTGCTTTGCGGCGGCAGATTCGGGCGATTCCTGCTCTTTCGGCGCTGCTTGCCCTTGTTTATCCATCGCCGAGTTAGCAGTCCGTTCGTTCTGGTTAGCGCCATCGCTGCCCGCGGAACTTTTCATCTTCGACATCATGGCCGAGAGCGCGCCCTTCATACGGTCGAGCAGGCCTGGTTGGGAAGTATCCGTTGGTCCGTTCTGCGTGGCTTTGGTGGTTGTCGATTGTGATTCGGCTGCTTGCGACTGCATTTCGGACGTGCTGCTGTTTGCGGAATCGGCGATCGGGTCTGCGGTCGCCGTATTTAGCGGCTCCGAGTGCCGCTCCGTCGACCGATATGATTGGCGCGCGGTGTCTGATTGCTTTCCGTCGATCGGACTTTCGGACTCGCTTTGATTGGCGAATGAGAATGTTAACGCAAGCATCGGCGCCCGGAAATCCAAAGACTCTGTCCTGCAATAGCGCGCGATGAAGAGAGTACAAACCGCCGCCGCCAGGACGCCGGGTAGCACCCAACGCGGATTGGCTTTCAATGGAAAGACTTGTTTGACGGCCACCGTCAAAGCCTGGGCTTCGGCTTTGAGTATCTGGTACTGCGCAGCGGCGGGACGGTGCTCGGAGGTGATCAGATGCCACGCCGTCGAGAGC
>JAFARV010000751.1 GCA_019245255.1 Acidobacteriaceae bacterium
ACGTCGAGGGAACAATCAGCAGTGCGGCCTTCTTCATTCGTTCGTATACTTGCGCCTTCGCGAGGCGGCCATGCCACCGAATTGCTGGACACCCTCGGGCAGCGGCGGCGACCGCCGGGGCAAGATCTCCATCGCCCGCGATCTCGAGCGGAAGCGGCGGTTTGAAACGAGTCCACGCCTCCAGCAGCGTACGAACGCCTTTTTCGGCTGTAAGTCGGCCAACAAAGAGACAATATCCACCTGACCCGTCACCCTGGCCTGGATCGGGATGAACAAAATTTGGCTTCAAAACAATTTTGTCTTGCGGAATTCCGCCTTCGACGAACTTCGACCGGGCGAACTCAGACAGCGCGATGTACGTGGTCACATGATTGTGCGTTCTCAGGAGCCGATGAGTCAGCAACATGCTGGCCGAAGCGGCTGTTGCGAGTCGATTGCCTCTATAGCATCCATGCAGCACGGCCGGCCAGGCCGAAAAAGTGTTCAGACATGCTTCGCAAATGGTCTCTTTGCGAAATAACACCGCGGCCGGGCAAAGCAGGCGATAGTTATGCAGCGTCTGGACAACGGGGACACGCTCGTGTGCCGCAGCGTAATAAACGGCAGGCGACAGCAACGGGAATGTGTTGTGAACGTGCATTACATCCGGCCGGCTCCGTCTTGCGAGTGATCGGACTCGCTGATACGCTTCCGAGTTATATATCGTTTTGCGCAGCAGATCCAGCGGCCCTTTACCGTTCACCTCGTCATTGTGTGCCTGGCAACGGATCACCTCGTGACCTCGTTCCTCTAGTAGAAGTGTCTCTTGCCGGAATACTTCATCCTCGCCGCCGGGTTGCTGATACGAATTGTGAACAGCAAGGATGATCATCGCCTTCAATAACCGTTCGCGATTGAGTTAAGACGCACTCGCCGCTGCACCAAGCATAGAACGGCGAAGTTCGGGTAGGCGCGTGCCTCTAATTACAGGTATCGGTGTTGCCAAAAGAATGCTGAGGTCCAGCGAGAAGGAGTGGTGCTGGATGTATTCGAGGTCGAGTTGCACCATTTCTTCAAACGACAACGTGCTATGAGCTACTTGCCACAATCCGGTGAGACCAGGTTGCACCACCGAACGAGTTTTGAACCAGGTCACATCTTCGGCGCACAAAGCTCCAATCTCCAGCGCGTCGACCGGCAACGGTGCGGGACCCACGAAGCTCATCTTCCCACGCAAAATGTTGGCCAATTGCGGTAATTCATCACTCCTAAACCTAACAAGAAGTCGGCCAAGCGCCGTGACTCGCTTCGAGTCCTTCATCTGCGTCGTTCGAAATTTCAAAGAGTTAAAATAACGGCCACCTTTTCCGACATGTAGTCTCTTTTCGAATACCGGACCGCTGGACGTCACCTTTAGGAGTATCGCGATTACTCCCATTGCCGGGCCAATCAAAAATAGCAATAACGACGAGAATCCAACATCAAACGCTCTCTTCACAAGGTCTTGCGTACGAGCAAATAGAATCGGCCGGAACTCGACCGTGGGCAGACCGTAGCTCTTGGATAATTGCACGCGCCGGTGCATCCGCAGGCCGTCATTCGTCCATCTCAGCTCATGCGGCAGATCGAGGACGTAACTGACAGGCAGGCCCATTCGCCACAACACTCTCTTGCAGTGCTCCACTTCGGAATCCGGCAGCGATCGACTCATAATTATGGCGCAGTCGATTTGCTCTCGGTTCACCACTTCGCCAAGGCGCCTGGTCGTGCCAAGCACGGGAAGAGGCTGCCCGATGCCAACCGGCGCCAGCGTAGTTTCAGAAACGACGATCCCCCGAATCGTCTTTGCTACGCGTGAGTCAAGAGTATTCGCGAGCAAATTCGCTTGATGGAAATCACCGACTAATGCGATGCGAGGTGGTTGCCACCGCCGTTGCAGCAGAGCGACGGTACCGAGCGCAGCACAACGCGTAAGAGCAAAAGTTGCAAAAGCAACCGGCGCTAAGCAAATAACAAACATCCGGGATACACCGGCACCCAATTGCCTCGAGAAGAAAGTGGCGAGTACAGTGGCCGTGCAGACAGCAAGCGTATTCTCCGCAGTCCACTTAAAAATCGTTTCAGGCCGGATTTCATTCGGAATGCAATAAAGCCGCAGTCTAATGGACACCGCCATCCACAAAAGCAGTACAAGAGCTATGGACGGAACCCAAATTGGAGCCTGATCCCACGACAGCTGACGCGCTGTCAATGGGTTCAACAAGATCCTTAATTCTGTAGTCCATGGCCATATAAGCCAGAAAGATAGAACATCCAAACTCCAGATACTGACCGTACATAGCCGTCGACGGTAAACGTACATAGGGATCGATTCCGACGAGATTTAACGCCGTGCACAGATCATGAATCCATGCGGCACGCGGAGCTAGATCTTTTGAATTGTTACCGTCAGCAGGGCCAAGGTACCGCCTTCCCTGGCATTTTCAATTTCATGAACTGTTTGATTAACATGCGCGACACCGGCGAGTTCGTTCGTTACATTTATCGTCTTGCCACGTTTGGATGTGACTGTAAAGCAGCCAGCGTCTTCTCCGAAATTCCACTGATGAAGACCACCATAGCGCTCTCGATCACCTTCGTTAAGGATGTGCTCTAGGAACACGTACGCGCCCGGCCTCACGACGTGAAGGGCTGCTTTGATCGCCGCGACTGGATCATGAGCGTGATCTAGAGAATTGGCAGCATGAACCAGGTGAAACGAATTATCAGGGAACATCTCTGCAATCTGTTCGGCTTCTCCGTATTGAGTCCGTACGGGCGGTGCTATTCCATTCGCATTGAGCAATATGTCATATACCGAGGCCAAAGGATCAATGCACACCAGTTCCAGTTTCTGGCCATCACACACTTTGCCGAGAGTCGTTAACGGACCGGCGCCTAAATCAAGAATTCTATAGGTTGTTCCCTCAGGCCCTGGCAGCAATTTTCTCAAGTGACCTTGCAGCGGCAGGTCAGGCGCAAGACGATTGGCAAAATCTACCGGATCGCCGAGACCGCGAGTGCCTAGCCACATATCCCAATGGCCAACTTCCGTTGGAAGCCGCCATCGCCAAGCCAACCTGCGCAGTCCAAAGCGATCGAGCGTGGATGTCAGCTGGTGCCAACCTAACCTCACCCATCGATAGAGCGGTCTAGGCGCTCGAGCCTTCATGCGATTCACGACCCGGCCGATCGCCAATTGCTGCTTGCGTCGAAAACTCCTAGCCATTTATGCACCTGTCGGCAAGCTCTCCCGGCCGAGCGTACGAGTGTGAAAATGAGGCGTACGTCGCAAAGAGGCCAAAACTCAGTTGTCGAATTGCAATACCGGGCTTACTTTTCCACCAGTGTTGACCAAATTCAGGTAGATTTTGGTCATCTGAGCCGCTCGGCGGTCCCACGTCTGTTGCCGCGCAAAGTTCCACGCGGCCACGCGCATCTGCTCGACTGCTCGAGGAGCATTCGCAAGATTTCCCATGGCGGAAGCGATACCCGAAATTGTTTCATCTGGTTCGGAAAGCTTCACCTTTACTGATGCTTCGTCAGGGAGAAACGCGTCGATACATTGCCGATCAAACGTTATAACGGG
>JAFARV010000882.1 GCA_019245255.1 Acidobacteriaceae bacterium
ATAATAGGAATATCAGGCGATTTCCTCTAGAACCACGAAGAAGTTCTAGTACTGCGGAGAGCAGTAACGCTCTCGGAGAGCGGGTCGCCTGTTTGGGATCTGGCGTTTACAGCATCTACACTTGTTTGAGCACATCGTTGCGAATGGAACGCGCCCCCGTGCGGCCGTTACCCTGATGGTCCCTGTACAATATGCGAACTTTAAGAGCCCTAAAGAGCACGGTCCGTGACCTCATTGGAACGTATCATCCGGATCACAGAGAAGCGCTGCAATTGAGCCGCGTTGAGGCTGCCCAGTTGCTAAAACCGGTGGCGCCCTCGCATCAACATCTCGATGCCGCAATCGGCTGGATCAAACGCGCGCAGGATTCCACTCCCACAGGCGGAGTTGCGTGGGGTTACTGCGCACGGCCCCCGTTCCCCGGGTGGCCGCTGCATTGGGTGGGCCCGTATCCCGAGACGACGGGCTACATCATTCCGACTATGCTGCGCTATGCGGACCTGACCGGAGACGAGGACAGCGTCGCACGGGCCCTGCGGATGACCGAATGGGAGATGAGCATCCAACTGCCGGATGGCGGCCTCCAGGGCGGAGTCTTTGGCGAGCAACCCGTTGCATCCAGCACCTTTGTCACAGGCCAGGTGCTGTTCGGATTTGTCGCGGCGTACAAGCGTTTCGGAGGTGAGAGAATCCGGACTGCAGCGGTTCGAGCGGGCGATTTCCTCCTCGACTGTCTGGACGAAAGCGGGCGATTCGTCAAAGGCCATTCGCATTTCTGTGCGGCGGGATCGAAGGCCTATGAGGCCCGAACCGGGCTCGCTTTGGCGGAACTGGGCGACATGACAGGCGAAAAACGGTTTCGCCACGGTGCAAGTCGGACCGCCGATTACGCGATCGCAATGCAGCAGCAGAATGGCTGGTTTTGGGACAACGATCTCGACCATCACGATCGGCCGCTCACTCACACCATCGGGTACGTGCTCGAGGGATTGCACGGAATCGGCCGGCGGCTCAATCGGCCGGAATGTGTGCGGGCCGTCGAGCGAACCCTCGATGCAATCGTCCCGCTGATTCCTCACGACGGATTTCTTGCGGGACGGCTCCGGTCAGACTGGTCTCCCGCTGCCGATTGGGCGTGTTTGACCGGGTCTGCGCAAATCGCTGGCGTGTTTTTGCGCATGTACACCGAAAACGCTAAGCCGGAGTACTTGGACGCCGGCCGGAAACTCCTGGGATTCGTTTGTGCGACCCAGGACGTGCGCATCGAAGTTCCCGGGCTAATCGGGGGAATTCGTGGTTCGTATCCGTTCGGTGGTGGGTACGGTACATGGTGCGTGTTGAACTGGGCAACCAAGTTTTTCGCGGACTCGGTTATGGATTACCTGGAGATGATGCGCGGACGGGAAGTCTCGAGCGGCGACAAAATGCTCGACACGACGGCGACGAGTGCCTTCACCCGCTAACTCGAACCTCATGGCGGAACGGCCTAAAGTCAGCGTCGCGATGATCACGTACAACCACGAGAGGTTGTTTGGCCAGGCCATCGAAAGCGTGCTGTCACAGGAGCGCAATTTCGACCTCGAGATTGTCATTGGCGAGGATTGCTCGACAGACCGGACGCGGGAAGTGGTGCTCCAGTACCACCGCGAGCACCCGGAGATCATTCGGCCGCTTCTTCCGGACAAGAATCTGGGACATGAGCGCAACATGGCGAACGTTCTCGCGGCCTGCCGCGGCGAATATATCGCCCTGCTCGAAGGCGACGATTACTGGACCGATACCAGGAAGCTGCAGAAGCAAATTGGGTATCTGGACACCCACCCGGACTGCGCTATTTGTTTCCATCAGGTCCTGTACAAGTGGGAGGATGGATCGCAGCCCTCGAGAGTCGCGCCACTAAATCAGAAGCCGGTCTCCACCTTACGCGACATAGTTGCCGGCAACATCATTCCGACGTGCTCGGCGGTGTTTCGCAAGACCAAATACACGGAAGTTCCTGAGTGGAGCCGGCAGGTGGGCTTCAGCGACTGGCCGATTCACGTCATGAACGCGCGTGCGGGAAACATCGCTTTTCTTCCCGAATGTATGGCCGTGTACCGGCAGCACTCAGGAGGGGTTTGGTCCACGCAGACCTGGCGCTCCGTCAATGAGCGATGGATCAAGGCGTATCAATTCGTCAATGCTGACTTTGACTACAAGTTCGACAGGATCATCACGCGTGCGATATTCATGCGGCGGTACGGCTATGCCATCGGCTGCTTTGAGCGCTACGATTCAGAGACCAGATCGGCAGTTACGGAGGCCTTACTCAGTCCTCCGCTGCTCGGTTCGTGGTGGGAAAAAACTTTGTTGCTTACCAAATTGTATTTGCCCTGGGCGATCCGAATGATGGGCAGAGCCAGGCGAGTTCTGCAAGGATCCGGGGCATGAAGCGAAACGTATGAAGACACGGCTTTCGGAATTGGCCATCCTTGGCGGGAAACCCGCGTTTGACGCCCCGTTGCATGTTGGCAGGCCAAATATCGGAGATCGGGAACGGCTGCTCGCGCGCATTAATGACATGCTCGACCGGCGCTGGCTGTCGAACAACGGTCCGTTCGTCAATGAATTCGAAGAGAAGCTGAAGAGCTATCTCGGCGTACGGCACTGCATTCCGATGTGCAACGGAACCGTTGCGCTGGAGATCGCGATTCGCGCTCTGGGGCTCAAGGGCGAAGTAATTGTCCCGTCGTTTACCTTCATCGCAACTGCCCACGCGCTGCAATGGCAGGAAATCACGCCGGTGTTTTGCGATCTCGACCCGCGCACACACACCATAGATCCGGCGCAGGTGCAGCGCTTGATCACGCCGCGTACCACAGGCATTATCGGCGTGCATGTCTGGGGCAAGGTGTGCGACGTCGAATCGTTGTGCGAAATCGCTCGGCGGCGAAAACTCGCGCTGATGTTCGATGCATCGCATGCACTGGGGTGCTCCTGGCGCGGAACCATGGTCGGCAATTTCGGCTCGGCGGAGGTCTTCAGCTTTCACGCCACCAAATTTCTGAATACGTTTGAAGGCGGCGCCATCGCGACCAATGACGACGAGCTTGCCGCGAAAATCCGGCTCATGAAGAACTTCGGGTTTCGCGGGTACGACAACGTCGAATACATCGGAACCAACGGCAAAATGACCGAGATCTCTGCGGCCATGGGTTTGACCGGGCTCGAGAGCCTGGACG
>JAFARV010000948.1 GCA_019245255.1 Acidobacteriaceae bacterium
TTCACAGCGGCGAAGAAATAGCGTTCGCCCTTGGCATCCGCATCCTTTTGGAGCGCGTCGACGGTGGTGTTAGTTTTGCGCGCGAAGCCTTCTGCTGCTTTCGCGCCCGCCGAGACGTAAGGGCCCGGAATCACCTGCTGAACGTCCGCTAATTGCTCCTGAAGGCCGGTCGCCATCAGCACCAATCTTCGCGGTGTGGCGTCCAGGAGCTCGATCGAACCATTCAAGCCGCCGGCCAATTCGCCGAACGCGGTGCGCATGTTCTCAAGCGCGGGCAGGATCATCCAATCCGGGATCTCCTCGACACCAATTTCTAAAAGGAAATCAGCCATGCTAAGCTGCGGTCTCCCTGGCGCCGAATTGTTGCTCAGACCAGGCCTGCGCCACACCCACTGCGAGTTTCCGCACGCGCGCGATGATGCCCACGCGCTCAGTTACGCTGATCGCTCCGCGCGCATCGAGGAGATTGAATGTGTGTGAACACTTGAGCACCTGGTCGTACGCGGCGAGCACCGGAAACCGTCCGTCAGTTTTCGATTTTGCAAAAGCTGCCAGAAGCCGCTGACACTCCTTCTCGTGCAGGTCGAACTCCTGCCACAGCGCTGCGATGTCGGCGGCCTCAAAATTGTAAACCGAAAACTGCTGCTCGTCGGCTAGTCGCACATCGGAGTACTTAACTCCTGGAGCCCACTCAATGTCGTACACGCTCTCAACGTTCTGAAGAAACGCGACGATGCGCTCAAGACCGTACGTGATCTCCGCGGGCACCAGCTCAAGATCAATACCGCCGCATTGCTGGAAGTAAGTGAACTGCGTGATCTCAAGGCCGTCAAGCATAACCTGCCATCCGATGCCCCACGCGCCCAGGGTCGGCGATTCCCAGTTGTCTTCTTCGAACTTAATGTCGTGCTTGCGCAGATCAATGCCGATGGCTTCGAGGCTGCCGAGATACTGCTCCAGGACATCGTCCGGCGTGGGCTTAAGGATCACCTGTAGCTGCTGGTGTTTATACAGGCGGTTGGGATTCTCGCCATAGCGGCCATCAGCGGGACGCCGGCTCGGTTGAACGTAAGCAACTTTGTAGGGCTTCGGTCCGAGGACACGCAAGAACGTCTCGGGGGCCATTGTGCCTGCGCCTACCTCGAGATCGTATGGTTCCTGGATGACGGCACCGCGGTCGGCCCAATAACGCTTGAGTTTGAAGATAGTGTCCTGGAATGAATCCATGCAGGTTGTTTAAAGACCCTCTAACAATGTTGTTTAAAGACCCTCTAACAATAACGGCGTGCGGAAGCGGCGTTCCACATGCTCTTCCATCTGGCGTATGAGGAAACGCCGGAGATCGATGGCAGTGTCTTTATTCCATGTTGCGGAGGGGAGTTCGGCGATGTGATTTCGGAGCATCGCGCCCGCCATATGACGCGAAAACTCGGAGAGACTGCGGTCGGGTTGTGTAGCAAGATCGGGCAGAAAACCAGAGAGGCGCGTTGCCCAGAGCGAAAAGTAAGTGATGGCTGTCCAGATCGCTCCCGGCGCGCGCAGATGCATGTATCCCAGGACGGCGGCAAGCAAACGGAAGAAACGTTCGTTCGGTTCATTAGCAGGCAAAAGGTGATCGCTGACTTCAGCAATGTAGTCGAGCGCGACGCTCGCGTCGAAGTCACTCAGCAGGTCGAACTGCGACTGTAGCAGGTCGCAGGAATTGAGGTTCACCAGTTCGCGGGTTTCCTTCTGCGAGTAGGATAAGTTCACGAGTGACAGCCGCTCCAGCCCGGACCCGAAATTGCTCTTGGGCTTCCGGGCCCGCCTCGCCACACCGCGCAGTTTGCCCTGATCGCGTGTAAAGAAGCTGACGATCAGATCCGACTCGCGGAACGGGTATGTACGAAGCACATAGGTCTCGCTCACCCGAGCCGGCATAGTTCAGGCCGGCGCCAAAGAAGAATTGCAGCCGGTAAAAAACTCAGAGTATCAAACCGCCCCATCGCGGTCTTTCGTATTCTTGTGTTCAGTGGACGAAAAAGGACACACACCGGACCCGTCACATAACTACTGGCCAGGTGGACCGGACGAGGTTGTGGCGACATTGAGCAACGGTGTGAAGGTGAAGCGGCGCATGTTGCGGATGCGTGCTTGCACGGAAAAAGATGCCAAAGGCAAGATGTGCCGGGGCCACATCAAACGGTGGTTCACTCCGACCGACGAACTTCGGCAACTGTACGGCAAGGATGCCGAAATCTATCGCTGCGAGCGGTGCCGGACAATTTATCTGCCGAACTCGGAAGAGGCTCCGCGCACGCAAACGATGGCGTGGTAAGCGAAGGAATTTATGCAGTCGCCGACCCAGCCTTGAGGCGTTCTTCCTGCTGGCTAGGCAGCGCCCGTTCTGCTTCTCGCACCCCTAAAGTCGGTACAGTAAAGCCCCGATATACCGCGGCGGCAAGAACTGCGCCGACGAGGGGCGCGAACAAAAACAACCAGAGCTGTTGCAGTGCCCAACCGCCAACAAAAATTGCCGGACCAATGCTCCGGGCCGGATTTACCGAAGTATTCGTCACGGGAATGCCCACCAGGTGAATTAACACCAAAACCAAACCGATCGGCAGGCCGGCGAAACCAACAGGCGCCTTGGCATCAGTGGCGCCGATCACGGTGATAACCAAAAAGAAGGTGAGAATGATTTCGGTAATCGCCGCTGCAAACAATCCATAGTGTCCTGGCGAATGCGGACCATAGCCGTTTGCTGCGAAGCCCAGCACAGCTGGGTCATACCCTCCAGGTGTTCCCTTCGCAATGACGAGAACGAAGGCAGCAGCAACGGTCGCTCCGAGAATCTGGGCGATCCAATACCCGGCGAGATAGCGCCTGTCCATTTTCTTCGTGATGAACAGACCCAGCGTTACAGCGGGATTGATGTGACATCCGGATACGTGTCCAATTGTGTAGACCATTGCAAGAAGGGACAAGCCGAAGGCAAGCGAGACACCCGCAAATCCGATTTTGTCTCCTGCCAGGACCGCAGAACCACACCCGCCAAAGACCAGGACAAAGGTCCCAATGAATTCAGCGAAATACCTCGGCATACATCAAGTACCTCCTGATTTGAGTAGCACGATGAGAGCACTAGCCTATCAGCTTCCGGCGCCCTCCGGTTGCGCGCGATCTTCGAACAGCGCCGAGTTGGTTCGCCGATTTCAGGAGCCCCACTTTAGACTGGATTGTGAGCGCACACAATCACAGAAAACGGCGTAGATAAGCGGCGGGCATTGGCTGCTACAGACGGATGAATCCGTATTTGTCAGGTCTCGAAGCTTGGCTTAATCGATCGGGTTATGCCGGCGTGTTTGTCGCCATGCTGCTTGGCAATGTCGGGATTCCGGCGGTTGGTTCGGCGGGCACAGTTCTGATGCTGCGTTTTTTGGTCTCTCCCGAATGGTGGATTGCAGCGCTGGTTGCTGCGGCAGGTGAGACAACCGGTCAATTCCTTTTGTACTCTGCCGGCAGATTCGGGGCGGAGGCACTAATCAGTCCTCTAACGCGCAACGCCACAGCGAGATCGCGCGATTGCAACCGATTTGAGCAGTTTTACAGCCGTTACGGCGGAGCGGCAGTCTTGCTCTGTCGCTTCATTCCGGGAGTGAAAAGTCTTTCTGGTTTGCCCGCCGGAATCGCAAGAATGTCGATTACGCGTTTCGTCGTCTACACCGCTTTGGGAGCACTGATCTCCTGCTTTGCCATTGCTGCGGCCGTGCACATCATCGGGCAGTGTTCACCGCTCTTCGTAGGATACACACGGCAACACGCACCCTTATTGCTGATCGTCCTTACTGTCGGAATTCTTTTTTCCGTTCTTCTGAGACGAATCGTGCGGGCTTGCCGCAGGGATCGTGCTTAGACCGTTACCGCCTTATTTCGACCGGCTCAGGAGTTGGATTGCAGTTTGTACCGCATGATCGGGCGAGGCGGTGTGTGACGAGCAACAATTTCGAAGCCAGCCCGCGCAAACGTCGATGCATACCCCGTCCCGGTCCCGCTCGGCGTCAACTCCGCGTCAAGCGGATATGCTTCCACGGCCGGCGCTCCTGCTTTCTTCGCCGCGTACAACGCAGCTTCGATCAACGCAGTGGTAATTCCCCGCCGCCTGTACCCTTTGCGCACATAGAGGCAGGAGATTGACCATACCGGTACGTCATCCACTCGCCTCAACCGCCATACGCGGTCAAGCCAAGGTAACGCATCGCGCGGCGTAAGCTGGCACCAGCCCACGGGCAACTTACCGTCAAAAGCAATTAGGCCTGGAGGAGGTCCCTGCTCCACGATATCCCGAAGAGCCGCCTTATTTTTCTGACGAGGCTGTTTCTTATAGGTGCTGCCGATTCGCCAATACATGCACCAACAGCCATTGCAAGCGCCCAACTCGCCGAAAAGGTCTTCAAGAGCGGGCCACAGCTTGGGCGTAAGTGGACGAATTTTGAGCTGCACTGCGGATGTTATCTCCGAACTGTCATTTCGATTGACTGGGGCGCGGCAGGTTCAGGGTCAGCGAAAGCCAGCCAGAAACCCATCATCTCTTCGTCGCTCGGTTCACCCCAGCGAATGCTTTTTGAAGGATTAGGATTTAAGGGATTGTTCGGTGAATTATCGAAGTAGGCGGTAGTGATTAACCTGGTTCCTTTTGGCATGACAAACTGCTTCTTCAGGAAGTAAGTCTCCTGCCATCGGAAGTCGTATTTAGGAACACTAAACAAAATCTCATGCCGCCCATCGGGGTAAACGGCTTCTGTTGTCATGCTTTTGCCTCTGTAGTGCATGTGCGCCGTGTATGCGACCGCAAGTACATCCTTCGGCAGCGTAAAGCAGGAGGTGACTTTATGATCGCCATCGCCCGGAGGAATCAGAAACCAGTCGTTCCAGATCTCGTATTGCGCCACTTCGTGCTGCGGTGGTTCCTTCGCGAATGCTAGTCCTATCCGAGTCTGATCGGTAACAGCTTCAGCAAGACGATTACTATAGTGAACCTGAAACTGTAAGTACGATCCGGCTGGGATGCGCAGCGCGTATCCGGGAGGTCTGATTTCAGCGAGATGGCCGGGCAGGTAGATGCCGGGAACGTGATTAATATCTCCATGCGATGGATGCGCTAATCCAGAAACCGGGGAACAGCCGTCGTCGGCGATTGGTGCGTCCGGCTTAACATGGTTCACCTTTCCCGTACGGTAGCGATATTTATCGAGATTTTCGGCCCCGCCATGGCTTTGAACCAGCCCGGGAACCTTCAATCGGTCGATGACGCTCACGGTTGCGTGGTGCACAACACGACGATCTCCGGGCACAACTTCTGCCGCCTGGACCCACATATCTTTGGTGAAATTCGTCGGCACATAAATATACTCGTAGTCGTCGTTCTTAGCCGCAGGAACCGTAGTCGGCGGGATGGCGATGACCACATCCGGCTTGATGTGCCAACCGGAGTTGAAGGCGGGTGCGGGCGGAAGATCATTTGGGTCACCCTCTTTTGCACCGCTGTTTGCCCATTGAACAATGGTCGCGATGTCAGCGCTTGAGAGCCGGGCATCATTCAGGAATTCACCAAAGTGGGGGTCCGCATGCCAGGGAGGCATCACACCTTGGACCACTGCCTCGCGAATCGCGGCGGCCCACGGACGCGCCTCCTTGTAAGTCATCAGCGACATGGGCGCAATGTCGTTCGGGTGATGAC
>JAFARV010000417.1 GCA_019245255.1 Acidobacteriaceae bacterium
GAATCAGCCGGGTTGGGGGAATTGAAAACGTAAAACGTGGATCCCATGAACTCGAGTTTGCTTCCGCCAGGCGGGTCCCAATTGCCAAAATAAGATCAGCCGTCCGGCACTTTTCATTTGCGATTGGGGTACCCCAAAAACCTGTCATCCCGAGCAGGAGCGGGTGATCCTCATGCAGACAGCCCTTGCCCATAAGCGTGTGCGCCACGGGTATCTCCAGGGACTCCGCCAGCGACGCGAGAGCGCCTGATGCGCCAGACGAGAGAATACCGCCGCCGACATAGATGACCGGGTTCTTCGCAGCCGTCAGTTTCTCGATGATCTGGTTGACCGCAGCGGCTTCGATGTTTGGCTTCGCCATGGGAGCGGGGGCGCTTGCGAATGCATCTGTCGCCAGATCCGCCGAGAAGATATCCATGGGAATATCGACCAATACGGGGCCTGGGCGGCCCGTTCGCGCCAGGTGAAACGCCCGCTCCGTGATACGCGGCAGGTCCTCCACGCGATCTACACGGTACACACGTTTGCAGAAAGGACGGTAGATCTCATACTGATCACCATCCATGTGCAGGTTAACTTCCTGATGAGGATGCCGTCCGAAGTAATAGGAAGGCACATCGCCCGCAAACACTACCAGCGGTATTGAATCTAATGCAGCGTTGGCGACCCCAGTCGTCGCATTTGTCAGCCCTGGCCCCAAATGTGTTAGCAGGACTCCTGTCTTCCCGGACGCCCGGGCGTATCCTTCCGCCGCGTGTGCTGCAACCTGTTCGTGACGAGTGGAGATGAACCGGATCCGGCTGTTGCCCAATGCATCAAGCATCGCGATAACCGTGTGACCGCAAAGTCCAAATACCACCTCTACTCCGAGCCGTTCCAGGTACTCAGCCAGAAGATAAGATGCGATTCGTTTCCCTGCGGCGCCGCCATTGCGGCTTTCGCTCGCTGGCAGAACCGCACCCGAAGTAGCCGTTTGTTGCACAGTTGCTCCTAGAAAATCTCGCTGTTGTAAAATTCGCCAAATAGCTCTTCGTCAGACGGCCGATCCTCAGGTATAGGACGACTAACCCACGTCACGTTCATGTAGTGCTTTAGCGAGATATTTTCGTTAGTGATATTTCCACCCCAATAACCGCATCCCATGCTGGATGTTTGCGGCATACCATTTGTGAATGAGCCCGCGTTGGCTTTGGATTGCGGCTGCCGCACCATGATTCGGCTTACAGGGGCTGTTAACGCTAAGCGATTGATATGTTCATCGTCAAAGGAATAGATCCCGCAAGAATGACCTTTCCCTCCCGCCTGAAAGATTTGCTGCACCATGTCGAGCGCCTGATCGAAACCGGAGTATTTGAAAATGGCCAGAACCGTTCCTAACTTCTCGGTCGAAAACAGGTGCTGCTTACCGATTTTGTCTTCTTCAACGACGAGAAAAGTCTTATCCGATGGGATACTGAACCCAGCTAACTCGGCAACTCGCGATGCCGGCCTGGCAATTGTTGCCGGAGTACGATGACCTTCGGCGTCCCAGTATCCGCGGCGCAACAGTTCCTTTTCTTCAGCGTTGACGAGATAGCCGCCTTCCTCTTGTAACTGCTTCAGGAAGGCATCGTAAATCGACGCCTCGACTAGTAAGTTGCCATCCGCCGAGCAGCCGGATCCATTGTCGTTTGTTTTGCTGATTCGCGTGTTCCTGGCGGCTTCCGCAATGTTCGCCGTCTCATCGATCAGCATCGTTGCGTTGCCCGCGCCCACGCCATCGGCGGGTTTCCCGGAACTGTACGCCGCACGCACCATCGGCTGCCCCCCCGTCGCTATCGTGAAATCACAGATCGCCATCAGCTCCTGCGACAGCGGGATGCTCGGCCTTTCTACGCACTGAAGAAGGTTTTCCGGAACTCCTGCTTTTCGCAACGCAGCGCGCATGATGCGCACGCACTCATTTGTAGTTTTCTTGCTGGCCGGATGCGGCGAGAAAATGACTGCATCCCTGCACTTTAGAGCGTAAATTGCGGTTGTTGCCGGAGTGACATACGGGCTGGTGACCGGTATCAAGGAAGCGATTACACCGCCGGGCTTAGCGTACTTGACGATGCCTTTTTCGGGAATCTCCTCGATAACACCAATACTCTTGTGCCTGAGCGCGTCCCGCAAGACGCTGAGGACTTTTGCTCGCCGGGTAGGCTCCCGTCCACCCATACCGCTTTCGTCAACGCTCATATTGGCCAAGCGCGTTGCCGTTTGTTCGTTGGCGGTAGCCCAGGCGATGGCGCGGCACAGCCTATCTACCGCAGCCTGATCGTAACGCTCGATGGCGGCCATGGCCGCTCTCGCCTTCTGCAACAGATCGTGAGCGTACGAGTGCTCTTCTGCTGTTAATTGTCGTGTACCGGACGGAGGTGCTGTTGCCGTTGCCATGTTGATATCACGTTCCCTGAGACGCCTTGCAGAACATTAAGTGAGAGCCCTCGGTGGCGGGCCGTCGTAAATAATCGGAATCTTGATTCGCATCGCCTTTTCCCGGCTGTGCTCTTCCGCAACTTCAGCGGTAAGTCCCGCCACCCGCCCGATGATAAAGAGCAGCTTGCCTAGGGCCGAAGAAAAGCCCAAATCGTACAGAATTGCGGCGAGGGCGCCATCTATGTTGATCGGCAGCACTTTCCCTCGGTTGCCGGCGCTCTTTTCCAGCGCCTCCATAAACGCGACTCCGTCACCAGCAAGCCCACTCTGACGGGCCATGCCAAAGAGGATGTTTGTGCGGGGATCGCGTTCGCGATGCACCCGATGTCCGAGCCCCGGCAGTCTCTTCTGCGCCGCGCGAAAATCATCAAAGGTCCGGGCAGCCGAGTCTTCGATTGAAAGGTCTTCCGAACGAGCCAGATTCATGCCTGCTGCAATCATCTCCATGCAGTCGGCGCCGGCTCCTCCGTGTTCATCTCCTATCGCCAGAACACCGGCCGCCACCGCTGCGGAGAGCGACTCCCTGTTTCCGGAAGCAACTAACCGGGCTGCCGCACAGGATGGAGCTCCTGCGCCGTGATCGGCCACGGCAATTAGAATGGCATCTATCAGCCTTCTCTCTTCCGGACTCGGCAATTTTGATTGGTGGAGCAAGAAGACGACGTCTGCAAACGTGGTGCGCTGCATCAGAGCCGTGACGTCATAACCCCGAATCCAAAGATTCGTCTGGTCGGAATTTGCAATTGCAGACCGCCAAGGCTCCATAAATATATCGATTATGTGATTAGTGCAGCATAGTGGCAAGTATGAGAGGGCTCCGTTACCGTAACCGCACGGTTACCTTCGCTGTGCTGTATTCAGAGGCCGCGGCTGAGCATCTCCCGGTGTCAGACCCATTGCCCATTTGATTGCTTCCAGCCACATCTGCTGCAAACGCGGGTCATCCCATGATTGTTTAGTGTGCCCGAAACTAGAGTAGAAAACACGGCCCTTCCCGTACGTTTTTGCCCAAGCTACTGCAAAGTCCTTATCCGTTCGGTGCACGCGAGGGTTATTCAGATCGATTTTGTTCGCATCCAGGCTTGCAAGGACCCTCACTTTGTTTCTCGAGAAATTCTTCACCTGATAGATTTCATCGCGCACCACGAACTCATGCGGAAAACCTTTCATTGCCGGGAAGTCAGGCGCTTCATTTATAACCGGAGCATCGAAGATGAGCCAGGGATGATCGTCAAAGTAGCCGCCTATCATCTCTCCCCACTCCGGCCAAGAGTAAAAACTCGTGATTGCGGTGTGCGCTCCCACAAATCCCTTGCCGTCTTCTTTGATGAATGACATCAGGTCGGCTTTCTGCTGATCCGTCAGCTCCAGCTCGCCTATACCGTAGAAAAAGATTGCATCGAAATCGTTGAGGTTCTTGTAATTTGCAACATTCCCCTTGGTGTCCGGCACCGCAGCGTTCTCCGCAAATTTAATTGGATGCTTGGTGATCAACTGGATATCGGTGCGGATGTAGGTATCGTAGATTCCAGATTCGTATCCGAGTCTTTCAATCGTTGCCAACGCATGTGAAACGGCATCATGCTGATAGATCTTTCGATGGACGTCGCCGATGGCCAGCAGAGTCTTCCCTGGGTGCTGAGCTAGTGCATCGACGCTCGACAGTAGGATGGCGAATACGGCGATGCCCAAAGTCGATCTCATGCCTGATCCCGCCGTTTGGTCAGTCCCGGGCGGGCCGGCGGGTGGTTTCTCCTCCTCCGTGTTTCGCCATGAATTCCAGCCGTTCCGTATTCATGGGTTGCACCGTGATCGTATTAGCGAACTCCAATAATTCTTCGTTGTGCGGCTCCCATTGCGGCCAAGTTACTGCAGGTGTATTGGGATTGCCGGTGTTCGCGAAAGCTATCAGAGTAGCAGTCATCTTCTCCGATAACTCGCGGTCATACTCCGTCCATTTACGAGTTATGTGGATTAGATTTAGTGCATTCTGAGTACCGAACCAGTAGGGCACATCGCTCGTATGATACGCGCCGATAGTAGACGTGTTCTGGTCGGCAATAACGACTCCGGGAATATATGGATGCACGCGCGAGAACATAAACATATATACGGGCGCGGTCCCGCATGTTGCTTGCGCAACCGCCCAGTTCCGTTGCGATCTCTCTACTAAGCCTTCCCGGGCGGCAGTGCGGCCCATTTCGCGGGCTTCCTCATCGGTCGAAGCTGGGTAAAGCTTCAGAAATTCATCAGCATCTTTGCCGTAGATCTTTTGTGCAGCGGCCCGGTACTCCGTCAGGTCTTTCGCACTTCTTAAAGCGTTCGAACTTTCGTCGTGCGTGAACCCTACAATGATCGGAATATCGTTTTGAGCGTGCTCGGCAAAGATCTGTGCTGGCGTCTTCGGTAAAAAATAGCCGTCCACGTTCCCGGCCCTAATGCGAATCGAACCGGCGCAGCCGAGTTGACAATCCTGTTGCAATGCCAGGATTCGGTCAGCCGGAAGCTGGCGCATATCGGCGACCGACTTAGCATTCAAGGCCTGCTGCACTTGAATGCCGGTCTTTTCGGCATCCTCGAGCGTCGGCAACTCGCCGCCGTTTCCCCATACGCTCCCACTCATCGCGACAACGCCCCGAAACAATCCTCTTCCGAGCGGACTGGCCTGAAGTACCGAAACCGACATGGCGCCCGCTGACTGTCCGGAGATGATCACCTTTCCGGGATCCCCTCCAAACTGCGAGATATTTCGATGTATCCATTGCAACGCCGCTACCTGGTCAAGGAATCCATAGTTGCCGGATTGGTGATGCGGCGATTCGGTCGTTAGCTCCGGATGGGTGAGAAACCCCAGCGCGCCAACCCGATAATTGAAGTTGACGAAAACCGCGCCCCGCTCGGCTACCGTAGCGCCGTTATAAAGCGCCATGCCGCTGGATCCTATCGTGAACCCCCCGCCATAAATGAATACGATAACCGGTAACTTCGAACCGGCCCGCGCCGAAGCTGGCGCCCAGACGTTCAGGTATAAGCAATTTTCGCTTGTAGCTTCTTCTCCAAAATAGTGGTTGATGTTGTGGGCCCTGAGTACTTGAATGCACTCGGGCATGAGACGGTCAGCATTGTATACACCTTGCCAGCGCTTCACAGCTTGCGGCTCGCGCCAGCGCAAGTCTCCAACAGGCGGAGCGGCATAAGGAATGCCGAGGTAAGCTTTTGTGCGGGAATCCAATTGCTTTCCTGCAACTCTACCCGAATCTATCGTGATCGGATCTCCGGAGACAGGCCTCTCGACAACCTGGCTACCCAGCGGGAATATTAAAGAAATGGCACCGCAGCAAAACAGGATTTTCATCTTTGAATGCGTGCCGGTTCTATGCGAGTTTATGACCAGTCGATGGCATTTTATGTGCAACTCGAAGCGTCCACAAACGGTGTAACCGTATCGATACGGTGGTCTGCCGCGGTCAAAGTCTCTGATCGAGGCCCGTGTACTGCCCCGACTGTGAACCCGTCCGACAGTACGCTCTTACTCCTGACCCCTTTACCGTAACCACACCGTTACAACGATTGTCGAGCACGAGATTCCGCTGATAGCATTTCCCTGATACGGTGTGGGCTTCGGGAGGTCCATGTGAGATCCGTGACACGTTTTGTCTCCCTTTGCGCCTTGACGATTGCAGTAGCCTGGCCACAGGGTGTTTCTACTTCTCAGATCAGTGGGACAATCAGGGACATCTCGGGAGCAATTGTTCCTGGCGCAGAAATACAGCTGACTCAGACAGAAACGGCCGCCGTCAGAACTGAAACGTCCGGCCCCGACGGCGGTTATACGATATCCAACTTGTCCGTTGGTCATTATCAATTACGAGTCAGCAAACCAGGCTTTTCGACCTACGTTCAAGAAGGAATTGAATTACAGATCAGCACCAATCCGGTCGTAAACGTCACTTTGCAACTTGGTTCAACATCCCAGCAGATCGTCGTCGAAGCAAGCGCAGCAATGGTGGAAACACACGAAAGCGGAGTAGGTCAGGTTATCGATCAGCACAGTGTCATTGACATGCCGCTCAATGGACGTCAGGCTACCGACTTAATCGTCCTTTCAGGGGCCGCGACCACGGCGCCGGCAGGCGATCTCAATACTAATAAGAATTACCCGACAGTTACGCTGTCAGTTGCCGGCGGGCTCGCGAACGGTATGACATATGTAATGGACGGCGGTACCCACAACGATCCGTTCAATAATCTCAATCTGCCTTTTCCTTTCCCTGATGCGTTGCAGGAGTTCAAGGTGGAAACAAGTGCATTGCCGGCCCAGTATGGCCAGCATGCCGCGGCGGCGGTGAACGTGGTTACGAAATCCGGTACAAATGAGTTCCACGGCGATGCCTTTGAATTTCTCCGGAATGGCGTCTTCAATGCCCGCGATTTCTTCGCGACCGCCCGCGATAACTTAAAGCGGAATCAGTTTGGAGGGACGGTAGGCGGCCCGATTCTGAAGGACAAAATGTTCTTTTTCGCCGGCTATCAAGGCACTATTGTTCGCTCGAATCCTCCCTCCACTGTCAGTTTCGTACCCACGCAAGCCATGCTAAGCGGGGACTTCACGGCACTTGCATCAGCCGCCTGCAACGGAGGCGTTGCGAAGACGCTCGGTGGCCCTTTCTCCGGAAACAAGATTTCGACTTCTTTGCTGAATCCAGCTTCGTTGAACCTGGTTAAGTACTTGCCAGTTACGACCAACCCATGTGGGCGTGTAACGTATGGAATTCCGAACAATAGCACCGAGCATCAAGTGCTTGGAAGGGTCGATTACGTACTCAACTCCAAGCAGTCGCTGTTTGGCCGTTACTTCATTGCCAACTTTGAGAAGCCGACGTTTTACAACGGTAATGTACTCACTACCAGCCAGGTAGGACAAGCCGATCAGGATCAAACGTTTGTGTTGGGCGACAACTATATCATTTCTGCTGCGAGCGTAAATTCTTTTCGCGGCACGGTATTCCGCACACGCGCCCTCCGTATCGTGCCAGATTTCTTTTCGCCTCAAGATCTAGGAATTCAAGCCGTTGGAGCCGTTCCCGGCTTTATGGGGGTAACAGTCACTGGAGCCTTCAATTTCGGCGCGGGGGCGTCAAACCCCGGCTACTTCAACTCAACCGGCTGGCAGCTTTCGGATGACTTCAACATAATTCGAGGCTCACACCAGCTTGCCTTCGGAGCAGACTGGATACACGCGATTACAAACACCGTCAACAATCGGCCCACAAATGGGCAGTACACGTTTAGCGGCCAGACTACGGGGCTAGCGTTGGCTGATTTCATGATCGGATCGGTAAGTGGCGGGTTTGTGCAGGGGAACCCCGATCTTGATAATGAACGTCAGAATTACATAGGGCTCTATGCTCAGGATTCTTGGAAGCTCGGTTCGCGATTGACTATGAGCTATGG
>JAFARV010000157.1 GCA_019245255.1 Acidobacteriaceae bacterium
ATTCAAGCCCGATCTGCTGGTCGAAGCGTGGACGCACCACTATTGGACGTATCCGCTGGCCTTTGCTCCTTTCTATGTCTTTATTGTTTTCATTATGGTGGGCTCTTCGAACTCGGTCAATCTTACGGACGGGCTGGATGGTCTTGCGATCGGGCTCATGGTGATCGCTGCCGGCGCGATGACGATCCTCACGTATGTTTCGAGCCAGGCTGTGTGGTCGAACTATTTGGATCTGGCGCACCTTCCGAGATCACAGGAGGTGACGGTATTCTGCGGAGCGATGGTTGGCGCAAGTCTGGGCTTCCTCTGGTTTAACTGCCATCCCGCCGAAGTCTTCATGGGCGACGTGGGCTCTCTTGCGCTGGGGGGTGCGATGGGAATCGTGGCAGTGCTCATTAAACAGGAGGTTCTGCTGCTATTTATCGGAGGCGTGTTTGTCATCGAAGCACTGTCTGTGATTCTGCAGGTCGGGAGCTACAAACTCCGCAACGGCAAGCGCATTTTTAAGATGGCGCCGATCCACCACCACTTTGAGGCGCTCGGATGGTCTGAATCGAAGGTCATTGCGCGCTTCTGGATCGCCGGACTCGTAATGGCGTTGTTCGCGCTAACGACTTTAAAGTTGAGGTAGCAAGTTGGATCTGCGCGGGCGGGAGGTTTTGGTCGTTGGGACGAAGCGTTCCGGCTTGGGAGCGGTTCAACTACTACTGGAGCAGGGTGCGCGAGTCCGGGCGATGGATGCAGAAACACTTGCCGCGGAGGAGCAGGCGAAGTTCGATAGGCTCGGCGTTCCTGTTGTGTCTCAAAAGGAGGAGAATCTCGCTTCGCCAGACCTCATCGTGCTTTCACCGGCGGTGCCGTTTGAGCTGCCAATGTTTGGCGCAGCGCGCCGGCGCGGTATTCGTGTCATCGGGGAACTCGAACTCGCTTCCCGTTTTCTGCGCGGCCCCATTATCGGCATCACGGGTTCGAATGGAAAGACGACCACCACTGCGCTGACTGGACATCTGCTCCGCGAGTGCAAGATTCCGGTTCAGATTGGCGGGAATATCGGGGTCGCCGTTACGTCGCTGGTTGAGACGTCGCGGCCGGACCATTGGAACCTTCTCGAGGTGTCTAGCTTCCAATTGGAATCAATCGAGCAATTCCGGCCGAGGATTGCGGCCTGCCTGAACGTGACGCCAGACCATCTGGACCGGCATCACGATTTTGCTGGTTACGCCGCCGTGAAGATGCGCATGTTCGAGAATCAGCAAGAGTCTGACTCCACGGTGATGAACTACGATGACGAAACTTGCCGTGAGCTTTACGGCCCGCGTATCAAAGCGTGTCAGTACTGGTTCAGCTCGTCGCGCCGTGTCCCGGCAGGAATGTGGCTTGAGCGCGACCGGGTTCTGTACGATGGCCGAGAGTTCATGACGCGCTCGCAGATCAGGCTGCGGGGCATGCACAATATTGAAAATGTCATGGCCGCAGCATTGATGGCGCACCTCGCGGGCGCGGACCTCGAATCCATTGCGTGCGCAGTTGAAACGTTTCCGGGAGTGGAACACCGCATTGAATTCGTGCGCGAACTCGACGGTGTCCAGTATTTCAATGATTCCAAAGCGACGAATGTTGACGCGACGCTAAAAGCGATCGATGCCTTCGATGGAAATCTTTGGCTGATTCTGGGGGGTAAAGATAAGGGCGCCAGCTACGAACCGCTCGTCGAACCGTTGCGGCGAAAGGCGAGAGCGGCCTTGCTCATCGGTGCTGAGCCACCGTACCCGTATGCCGCGGCGCCGCTGCTGAAGAAGGCCTTCGATGGCCGAGTGCCGTTTGCGGACTGCGGAACTCTGGATACCGCGCTCAAATATGCCCGCGAGCACGCCACTCGCGGCGATGTCGTCCTGCTATCTCCGGCCTGTGCAAGTTTCGATCAGTTTCGAAGTTACGAAAATCGCGGTGAGTGCTTCAAACAATTAGTGAAAGAATTGTTGTAATCAATGGCACAGCGGCTCAAGACGGATTGGATCCTATTTCTCACCGTGTTGAGCATGGTGTGCTTCGGGTTGGTTATGGTCTATAGCTCGTCTTCCATGCTCGCTCAACTTCGCTATCACCTGTCGAGCACCTATTTCTTCTTCCGCCAGCTAGGGTGGGCAGTGTTCTCGTTTCTGGTTCTGCTGGTGCTCATGAAGCGGGACTACCGGCGCTGGAACCAAGCGAGCTACGCATTCGCGGGCCTCGGACTGATCCTGCTGCTGCTGCTCACCGTATATGTCACCGATACGACGAGTCATCGATGGTTGCGGGCGGGCATCTTCTCTATGCAGCCGTCTGAACTCGCGAAACCTGCTCTCGCACTTTTTCTCACTTTCTTCCTTTCGCGGCGGCTAGGAGCCGTGAATGACAAATATACGCTCCGGCCCATTGCAATCTGCATCGGTGTGCTGTCGCTGGCGGTGGCCGTTGCAGATCTTGGTACCGCCGTCGTACTCGTTGCAATGACGGTTGGCGTTGTCTTCGTTGCCGGCCTCGAATATCGTTATATGGCTATGGCCGCTGTTGCCGCCCTGGTGCTTGGGCTCGGGTTCATTTTGATGAAGCCATACCGGCTTGCTCGTGCAATTGACTTCGTGGATAAGGATCACAAGCTGCTTGCCAAACTCGATCCAAACGGCCATCTCTTGAATTACGCGAAGGAGACCGCATCCACTAGCGACCCGGGCTACCAACAGCGTCAAGCAAAGATTGCAGTCGGTTCGGGTGGAGTGACGGGCGTCGGTCTGATGGAGAGCAGGCAAAAACTGCTGTATCTGCCAGAGGCCGAAACAGACTTCGTGTACGCAGTGGTGGGAGAAGAAACCGGCTTCTTTGGAGCAAGTCTGCTCGTGATCGGCTTTGTCGTCGTATTGTGGCGAGGCGTGAGGACGTACGTTAAT
>JAFARV010000166.1 GCA_019245255.1 Acidobacteriaceae bacterium
AGTCGCGAGCACGCAGCCGACGGGCGGCAACCAGACTTTCTCGCTCAATGCACGAGAGAACGCCGAAGCGTATTTGATGTGGAATACCACAGGTTTCGGAGCGAACGGCGCCGGGGTAAACACATACCGCGTGTACGTCAACGTCATCGTTCCCGATACTAACAACGTGTTGAATCCGCCGGAGAAGGCTTGCACGGACGTTCCGTGCGAAAACAACGCCGCCATCGAAACCATCGTTGATGCCGGGCAGAATAAAGAAGGATGGGCCCTGATTGCAGTGGCGGCCCCCCAAGTAAATCTGCTAGGCGCAAGTGAGGGGAACGGGACGGCCACTCCCACCGGAGGGATGCTCAGCACGGATCCGACAGATACTGGTACGCAAAAGGCGAAAGTGTTGGCCGCGGCGGCGCCAAGCCCCGTCATTGCATACCTTCATCGACCTCTGCACATGCGTATTACGGCTTTCAGCAACACCATATCGACAATTCATGGCTACGTAAATATCCTCGACGGCAAACCTGGAGCGAAGAATACGAGGACGATTGCCGGCAAGACCTTGTTCGGTCTGCAGCCCGAAGGCTCGTCGGCATGGTTCGACTGGACTCCTCTCACGAAAGGACCGCATCACCTGTATGCCGTCACTTTGAGTTCTAACGGTAGCCGCACCTTAGGAGAACTTATCGTACAGGTGCGCCGAGCTCCCGGCGACCTCAACGGCGAGGGTCGCGTGGACCGCCATGACCTGAGTATCTTGCAGCGCGACTTAGGCAAATCCGTTGCCGAAAGCGCCTGCGGGGAAGAGTGCGACCTCGACGGCGACGGCGTGATCACACAAAAGGACGCCAACCTGATGGCACAGCTTTGCGATTCACCCGATTGCGCATTCGCAAACATCGAGTATCTCGGCGGAGTCTCATCGCCGCTCGAACCTGACATGCGCGCGGCCCGGAGTGCCGATCAGGGCGCTACTTCTGCGTTCCTCGCCGACAGTCCCGAAGATGCAAAGCTCCTGGGCAGTGCGAAGGAACAGGTCAGCACAGCACAGCTCTATCAGACGGAGCTGCAACGGAAGCGAGGTCTGCGCACTGTTCGCTACTACTATCGCGGCAAGCCCGTCACCGCAGGTCCGTACGCGCAATGGCTCGGCGCAAGCGCGAACACTGCTAAGTCCGGCAATTAGCAGCTATCCGCTCCTTCAAGTCGCGGTTCGGTTGATGCGCTTTAATCAACCGCGCCGCGACTCACGAAAACCGGCCTACTCACAGGCTCCTATCGAAGCGCCACGTTCGAGATGCTTCGTCACTGCGTCTTTTGAGACGGAGATCGTGCGCCCATCCTGGCACATATCGAGCCTGTCGGGAATCGTGATCGTCACCGTCTGGTCGTGGCTGGGCAGTTTGCCATCGCTCACCATCAGGATCAGTGTGTAGCTTGGCGTATTGGCGAAATCGATCGCTTCCGGGTCTGCAATCCTGATCGCTCCGGTAGCGCTGTGAATGGAAAATTTGTAAGCGCCGGTGCCGCCCTTGATCTGCCAGTCTTTCAGCGTGTCATCCATGTCGGAGTCTGAAGCCTTTACCCTTCCAAGCACACGGCTGTCGAGAACAAATGTCTGGTCAGGAGCGATCACTGGCCTGCCATCATTCAGATATCTGGACGCAAACGCCATGAATGATGGCCAGTTCGGAACGGGAGTGTGTCCTTCCTTCTGCCGCCTCCATGCGACAGTGCCCTCGATAAGAGCGATGTCGAAACCCGGCGTACCGCCAATCGATTCAGCGGAAGGATGGCATATGCTCAGGCCCGTGTTCGGATTGCTCGCGCAGCCCGCTGGCGCTGTGTAGCCGGGATCTGTCGTAAAGGGAGTACCTGACGGAATCACCAGGCCTTTCCAGCCAAGGAACTCCCATATGGGAGACGCTAGAAAGCCGGAAAGAAAACACCCGCGCGGGTCGGCCCACGCATCCCCGAAGCCAGGAGGCGTATCGGTGCCGTTGCTGATAAAAATCGCGCGGGGCGCGATTAACGATTCGGTGGATTGTGCATCGACGTCCAATAGCTCAACGCGCCTGGGAAACTGCGCATCAGGGAATAAACGCCCCGCGTAGTTCATCGCCGCGCCGGCGACCCAGTGATACTCGGACGTGCTGCTGACAACAAAATCCAGCGTTTCGCCGTATGTCCTGCGCACCAATTCGGTGCCTAGCTGGCCCGCATCGCTGGGCCAGGTGACCACGATGCGATCGTCGTATGCGCCCGCAACCAGAGCGGACTTGCCATATCGCGAGTGGCCCTCTACCGCTACCTTGTCGGCATCGAAATCAGGGTCTGTCGCGAAATAATCGACGAGCCGGCTGACTCCCCAACCCCAGATCACCAGGGCGCCGGGATCCTCTGGCGTCCTCCAGTTTCCTTGGTTCTTGAGTCCAATCACGTAATCCGACAGATTCGCGCCACCGCTGTCAGGCTGCAACGGCGGAGTGTTGTCGACAAAAAACGGGGGGAAGCTGAAAGCCGCGGGGTCGTATGAGCAAACGTTCACACCATACGGCGCAGTGAATTGAAGGGTATTCTCGCTGTACGTCACTACCACCGGACTCTTTGCGCCGCGACTGCCCGCGCGCAGATAACACCGCGCAACAATCATCGGGGTATGCCGCAGCTCCGGATAGCTCGATGTATCCACCGTACCGACCAGCGTTTCAAGGTCGTAGTTGTAGGTCTTTCCATCGGATCCCGTCACGCTCCCGTGGGTTGGAGTGCCGGAAGTGTATGGATCGCCGGGGTAGACCGCCCAGCTAATTTTCGGCAGGAAATTTTGGAGCGTCTTTCCGTAGAGTTCGCGCTGCACCTGCCGGAAGATTTGGGGCCTTCGTTTGATCCACCAGTCTTCGCGGGACAAAACCGGGCTGCCATTCTTCATCTGCAGCAAATTCAGATCGCTATAACGCGGCGACGAAAACGGCCCGTAGTCGCCAAACCCGCTCATCGCTCCGCCGGGTTTGTTCTTTGGGATGTTCGGAAAATGAAGCGACGGATCGGGTTCGTACTGCTGCTCCGCATCGTACGTATGCCAATTGCCCCAAGCTGTTCGGATCACAACGTGGCCCTGCGCATCCGTCCAGTTGCCCGTCGGATTGGTCGCGCTCACCGGCCACGCATTCGTCGGAGCCGTTGGATCGCCCCATGGCCACGCACTTCCTTGCAGTACGGGAAGGGCTGGAAACGTGAGACCAAGCTGGCACATCATCTGGTCCCGGTCTTGAGTCGATGTGATTGAGCTGTCAGGAAACGCAGGCAAGTTACAGTCCTGAGCGCCGGATCGAACAACCGGAACAAGCACCCCGATGACGACCAAGATCAATGCCTTTCGGCTGAAATTTGCGGTGAACTCCATGGTTCCTCCTGGTGCGGCTTACCTGCCGCGAAGCTCCAATGGCTTGAACTCGTGCCTGATATCGATCGCCCTGCAATGCTTCGATCCAATTTTGTTCGAATCGAAAACAAACCGGGTTCTTTTTTAACACGCCTCTGATGGGCTGTCAATAGGGGATTAATACCTCGCAAAAGAGAACGAAAACGCGCCCTTTTCGACCAAAAGTGGAATTGCCGCGTTCCGGCGTATGAAACGTACTGCGCCAGGCGGCTCGCGTAGTACGGAATGATACTTCGCAAAAGGCCGGTTGTGCGTCAGAATTCTCTATTCCGAATTGGGCTGTCCGGAGGCAATTGCAGATGGAACGAGAACACGGCGGCACCGCGCGCGACCAAAGCCGGCGCGAGTTTGCCAAACGAATCGGTACTGCTCTCGGCGGCGTCACGTTACTTGGACGCAATGCCTTTGCGCAGATCCCAAGCGGCTATCGCTTTTATCGGGTTCTGACCGCGAATGACGGGCAGGTTTACAACAACCGCCCGAACATCGTGGGTGACCTCACAGCGGCGGTGATGATGGGCACCACTCATCCGCCGGGCCGCGCTCCGCTTGGCTACGTTTACTTTCATGGAACTGCCACGCCCGGATTTAACCCGAGTCAACCCGCTGCCGCATTTCTCATCAATCTCGACTACTCGGTAACTCCGCCCAAGGTTATCTTTCTGAACGTCATGACGTTTGAAGGCGATAAAATTCCCGTCGGCGAGACGAAGATCACGGTCGGGCATTTGGGAACCGGCGCTTCTAACTCCGCCGGAACGTACGCGACCACTATCCAGATTCAGGATCTCAGCGGCAAAGTCGCTCCCGGAAACACGCCGGGCGTCTACACCTGGGACCCGAACTTTGGAACCTGGAGCAAGCTCGCGGGATTTGCCGACCCAGCTCCCGACAAAGGCACATACGGCGCTAATTTC
>JAFARV010000045.1 GCA_019245255.1 Acidobacteriaceae bacterium
TCGGCGCGCTGCTGCTGCTGGTGACTTCAGACAAAACGTTCCGGCAAATTGCGCCGTGGCTGCTAGCCTTTGCGACGCTATTGTTCGCCTTCGGCAATCAGGTGAGCCTCGCATTCCGCGGACGCCTGCATGCGAACCAAGGCCTGATGCTGCTCCTGTTATTTCCAATAGCGATATACGGCGGCTACTTCGGGGGCGGCATCGGAATCATGATTCTTGCGGCGTTCCGTCTTTACGGCATGACGGACATCCACGCGATGAACGGCATCAAAACAATGCTTAGCGCGACGCTAAACGCGGTGGCCGCGATATTGTTTATCCTGGCGCATGAAGTTGCGTGGCGCCCAACGCTGCTGATGATGATCGCGGGAATCGCGGGCGGCTATGTCGGTCCGGTCATGGCACGCAAGTTTAAACCAGTAGTGATCCGAGCCGTGGTGACTGTGGTTGGGGTGTTGATGACGGCATATTTCTTCCACATCGCGCCGAGGTGAGGCGAGTTGATGGCTTCGTCTACATCACCGGTCCGATGCGCCAGGGCGCGAACTCATGATGACCGAGCATCTCGGCTTTGGTGCGCTCACCCGAGGCGATTCGCAGCAGCGCTTCAAAGATCTCGCGGCCAACTTCTTCGATGGGCGCGTCACCGTCGGCGATTCGTCCCGCGTTGATATCCATGTTGCCGGTCATGCGGCGGTAGGTGTTGCTGTTGCTCGCGATTTTGAGCACCGGGATGCTCGGAAATCCGATCGCGCTGCCGCGGCCGGTGGTGAACGCGATCAGGTTCACACCGCCTGCGGCGAGTCCGGTGATGGACACCGGATCATAGCCTGGCGTATTCATGAAGACGAAGCCGGGAGTGGTCACGCGTTCGGCGTACTCCACGACTTCTTCGAGCGTGCTGGTTCCAGCCTTAGCGACTGCACCGAGCGATTTCTCGAGAATGTTGGTAAGGCCGCCTTCTTTATTGCCGGGCGATGGATTGTCGTTGAAGCTGCCTCCGAACTGGCGCAGGTATCGCTTATAGCCTTCGATCTGGGCGAGCAGCTTTTGAGCGACCTGCGGGCTGCGGGCGCGTTGCAAAAGCAGATGCTCGGCCCCGAAGATCTCCGTGGTCTCGGCGAGAACCACGGTTCCACCCTGATCGACGATGAGGTCGCAGGCGTGGCCCAATGCCGGATTCGCCGTGATACCGGAGAACGAATCCGAGCCGCCGCAATTGAGACCGATATTCAGCGCTGAGGCGGGAACTTCCGTGCGCTTTTCCGAGGCAGCACGCTCGATGTACCGTGCAATCTGCTTTCGGGCGGCTTCGAGAGCGCCGCGCGTTCCGCCGGATTCCTGTAGTGTCATGCCGTGCAGAGTTGCCGGTTTCGCGATTTCGCCGCCCAGATAGTGGCTGATCTGATTGACCTCGCAACCGAGGCCGAGGATGATCGCGGCTGAGACGTTCGGGTGATCCAACACGCCTTGCAGGGTGCGCTGGAGTTGCTCGCTGTCGGGCCCGATCGACATGCCGCATCCCTCGCCGTGCGGAAACGCTACGATACCGTCCACGCTGTCCGGGAGTTTCTCATCTCCGAAGCTTTGTGCGATCAGCTCTGAGGTGTATGCGGCACAATTGCTTGCGGCGACGACGGCAATATAGTTTCGCGTCCCGACGCGCCCGTCCGCCCGCTTGTATCCGAGAAAGGTCCGCGGCTCGGTATGCGCAGAGCGCCTCGGTATCTCCGTCTGAATCACTTCCGACGGGTCCAACTCCTTGTAGCCGAGGTTGTGCACGTGCACGTGCTCACCCGGAGAGATCGTGTTTGTGGCGAAGCCGACGACGTTGCCATACCGGAGTACCGGTTCCTTCGCAGCAATGGGACGGATCGCGACCTTATGGCCGGCTGGAATTGAACTCTGTGTTACGACCTGTAATTCCCCAATTTCGATCCGGTGCTCGGCGGGAAGAGACACACGGGCGACAGCGACGTTGTCATTCGGGTGTAGGAGGATTACGGAACTCTGCGAGGACGGCGGATTTTCGATTTCGTACAACATTAAGGGGACACTTCCACTTTACGTCCTGCCCGGCGAAACAATGTACGCAGAAGGACGCTCTTAGAAGGGAATGCGCCGTATCCCGACAGGAACATACCGCCTGCAGCTACACGCGGAATTTGGTTTTGAGGCGGCAGCGGGAATCGCCGACTATCTTTGCGATCTGGGCATTTCGCACGTGTACAGCTCCCCGTACCTGCAGGCGGCGCCGGGCAGCAAGCACGGATATGACGTGGTGGACCAGCACAAGGTAAATGAGGAACTCGGAGGCGCGGAGGCGCATGACCGCTTCTCGAAGCGATTAGGTGCGTGTGGACTGGGCCAGGTGCTGGATATCGTTCCGAACCATATGGCCATTAGCGGGCGCCGGAACCACTATTGGTGGGACGTGCTGGAGAACGGCCAGGCGAGCCGCTACTCCTCGTTTTTTGACATTGAGTG
>JAFARV010000322.1 GCA_019245255.1 Acidobacteriaceae bacterium
CGAGAAACAATCTGAGTTCCGCTGATGCCACTAGCGGCGCACACATTGAGCTTGAAGTACTGGACGACGTGAAGGTCGACGGCTTGACGGTAATTGCGAGAGGGACACGCGCAACGGGCACAATCACACAGGCAGAGCACAAAAAAAGCATGGCACGCGGTGGCAAGCTCGGCATAACTATCGACTCCGTCCCACTAGTCACGGATGATCGTGTGGCGTTACGCGGTACCAAAGAGGCCACAGCAGGTGGACATACGGGCGCGATGACAGCAGGAATCGTCACTGGGGCACTGATCTTCTGGCCAGCTGCTCCGTTCTTTTTGTTCATACATGGTAAGGAAGCCGTCGTGCCTGCCGGGACAGAGATCACCGCATACACCCAAGGGCACATAAAACTGGAGCGAAGTAAGCTGTTGGCCAAGGTTGCGATGCGATAGATGGAACTTCGAGCGAGCCACAGTAGGAGATAGAACCGATAGCTACATGGGCGAGACCGGACCTGACGTCCGTACCTTATTCTTTCAGCCGGAAAGCGCGACGTGTTTCCTTTCGGCTCACCCACAACCGACTGACCCGGGCACGCTACGTAACCGACATTTCGTCGGGATGGATTTGGCCTGGAAGACGGCGAAGGTGAATGCATATTGCACGATCTCCGCCATACGTTCGCGACGCAGTTAGCCCAAAACGGTGTCTTTGAAAGCACTCCGCTGGCGCTCATGGGCCACATGAGCAGAGCGATGCCGGAACGCTATAGCCATATCCGAATGCGAGCGAAGCGTGAGGCCGTAGCAGGAGTCAGCTTGCGTAATCGAATCGCAAATTCGGAGCTAGTCAACGTGAAAGCCCCGGTAGCTAGCCGCGCGGTTTCTGTCCAGTGCGCCGTATGTGGCTGATTTGTTTGATGGGCCCTGAAGGATTTGAACCTTCGACCAAAGGATTATGAGTCCTCTGCTCTGACCGCTGAGCTAAGGGCCCAAGCGTTCTTCGTATTGTATCGTTCCAGTACTCACCCTACTCGACGTGTACTAAAGGACAGTTTGCGCCCTTGTATGAATGAAATTTAAGACGTAAACTAATCCTACTGTCGTAAAGATACTAGTGCTCTGAGCGGGGACAAGCGTCGTGCTCTGCCTCTCCGCCGAGTGCCCCGCTTTGTTCGCAAAGGACGCCGTTCCGGTGCGGGCAGGCTTCGCGTGTCGAGCAACAGATCCGGAGTTAAATAGTGAGCGCCAAATGAACACACAGTATCTCTCGAGTTCCTAAAATTTCTCCCCAGAGAAGTAGCGCGTTGCGCGCACTAAGGGTGTGTAGGCCGGAGGACTAAGAACCGCGGTTGGGCCATCCCGCGCCGTAGTTTGCCTCCGCAACGGCTTACCTGACACAGCCGGATCGTTTTGAAAGCGACCGGGTTTTTCAATTCAGTGGCGACCGGTACTGGCCAAAGGGCAGCGAAGGCCTTCGTGTGTCTCGTTGCGTATGGCCGGCCGAAGGGTGCGTTAAATGAGATTATTCCTTCTTTTCATGCCTGCAGTTTTGTTTGCGCAAGGCATCACTGTGACACCTGCCAATCCAGCCGCCAGCGTTGGCAGTTCGATAACAATTTCGACTGACCGGCCAGCGCTGTTCACGCTGTCCGGAGCAGGGTCCATATCTACTTCTTACGGGAACAGCACGGTGTACAGCGCACCTGCTTCCATAACGCCGCAGCACGTCATGAATGGCTGCATGGTGCTACCAAGCGACTCCGTTTATAACACGCGCATTGACCAGCTTCCGGTGCATGCAAGCTCCGCATCCTGGACGCCGTGGATGACAAGTTCGTACGGACTGCTACTCAGCTACCAGTGGGGCACAAACGTAATTGATTCCTCGACTCCGCTGGCGCCGCAATTCTTTCATTACTCAGGACAGCTGAACGGTACCGGATTCCCAGCCCTTCCACTAAGTAATCGAAAAAGAGAGACGGGTTCCTACGCGATGGACGGGAACAACGATCACCACGTGCTGAGTATTAACAGGCAGACGTGTCAGTTTTATGAGACTTACCAGGATGGCGTAGCTGTCGCCGGATGTCCAAGGTGTACGGCCGCCAGCGGATGGACGTATTCATCCTCGGCGTATCAACAGCCAGGCGCCGGCGATGGCGGCGGCACCACCGATGCGGCGGGTCTGCCTCTTGCGCCGTTGACAGTTCACCTCAGCGAGATCCA
>JAFARV010000447.1 GCA_019245255.1 Acidobacteriaceae bacterium
TGTTCCGGCTCCGTAGCGGCCGGAACTTTTGGGGCAGCCGATCGACGGGTCGACTGCCCCGCTTTTTGGTTTGGTTTTTCTATTTATCGGCCGTCAACACTGGCTGGGGCTGGTGCAGTTCCTGAAGGCTCCACACCCGCACCGGAATTTGTCTCCGGGATGCGATCGCCTCTGCGGCGGCTTTGGCGCCACTGATGGTTGTGATGCATGGGATGCGATGGTTTACAGCATTGCGACGGATGGTCTGTTCGTCCGGAAACGATTGGCTGCCGGTGGTCGTGTAGACGACCAGGTTTAATTTACCCGCCTTCATCAGATCCACCGCGTTGGGACGGCCCTCGTTAATTTTGAACACGGTTCTGCAAGGAACGCCCGCAGCTTTGATTGCAGCCGTAGTGCCGCGTGTCGCGAATACCTCGAAACCGAAGCTATGGAATTTCTGAGCCACGGCTACGGCCGCCGGTTTGTCGCGATCGTTCACACTGACGAAGATGACGCCCTCCTCGGGTATAGGCGTTCCGGCCGCAAGTTGGGCTTTTGCGAATGCCTCGCCAAAGGTTTCTCCGACGCCCATGACTTCGCCGGTTGATCGCATTTCGGGTCCCAGCGCTGGATCGACCCCAGGAAATTTGTTGAACGGGAACACGGGGCTCTTCACGAAAAAGCTGGGAACCGGCAAAGTGCCGTTGACGACTCCGCCGGTCATTTCCTTGAATTCTTCGAGGCTCTTTCCCAGCATCAAACCAACGGCGATCTTAGGCAGCGGTACGCCTGTCGCTTTGCTCACGAAGGGAACTGTTCGAGAGGCGCGCGGGTTGACTTCGAGTACGTACACGTCGCCATTCTTGATCGCATATTGAACGTTCATGAGGCCGATGACATGAAGAGCGCGAGCGAGCTTTGCTGTGTACTCTTCAATCGTCCGTAGGACGGCCGGCGCGAGTGAGAATGCGGGCAGAACGCAGGAGCTGTCGCCTGAGTGCACGCCGGCTTCCTCGATGTGCTCCATGATGCCGGCGATGAGAACGTTGCGGCCATCGCATAGTGCGTCGACGTCGACTTCAGTGGCGTCTTCGAGAAAACGATCGATCAGGACCGGTCGCTTCACGGAAAAAGTTGTGGCTTCCTGCATGTAACGCCGAACCGTATCCTCGTTGTAGGCGATCGTCATGGCACGGCCACCAAGGACGTAGCTCGGCCGAACGAGAACCGGGAAACCGAGTTGCCGCGCGACTTGGCAGGCTTCTTCGATAGTGGTTGCGGCTCCGTTGGGCGGCGAGGGAATCGCGAGGTCATCCAGCAGATTGCCGAAGAGCTTGCGGTCTTCCGCGAGGTCGATGTTGGTGGGATCTGTTCCTATGATCGGCAGGCCGAGCTGTTTCAGCGGCACGGCAAGATTCAACGGCGTCTGCCCGCCGAACTGAACAATAAGTCCATCGGGCTTCTCGACGTCGGCGATATTCAGAACTTCTTCCGTTGAGAGCGGTTCGAAGTAGAGCCGGTCGCTTGTGTCGTAGTCCGTCGAGACAGTTTCCGGATTGCAGTTGACCATGATCGACTCGTAGCCGAAGTCGCGCAAGGCGAAAGAGGCGTGACAACAGCAGTAGTCGAATTCGATTCCTTGGCCGATGCGATTGGGGCCACTGCCGAGTATCATCACCTTCTTGCGGCCGGACGGATCGGCTTCGTCTTCCGATTCGTAGCTGGAATACAGATACGGTGTGAAGCTTTCAAATTCCGCGGCGCAGGTATCGACGCGATTGAAAACTGCGTGCACGCCGAGCTTTTTTCGTGCTTCGCGAACCGCGAGAGCCGGCGCGCCGATAAGCTCCGCGATCTGCCGGTCGCCGAGGCCGTCCCGCTTCAGTTTTCTGAATTCGCGTGCCGTGACGGATTCAAGGCCCCTGCCGCGGACCGCTTTCTTAAGCTCGACTACTTCAAGGACCTGCTGCAAGAACCAGCGGTCGATGGTGGTGAGCTCATAGACCTGATCGATCGTGTATCCGCAATCAAACGCGTACTGAACATAGTCGAGACGTTCGGGGTTCGGCGTAATGAGACGTTGTCGAATAAGCTCACGGTCGAAGGATTTCGCGCCCGGGTCCTTGCCGGTCTCGAGACTCCGAAGGCCCTTGCCCAGAGCCTGTTTGAAAGTGCGGCCGATTGCCATCACTTCGCCAACAGACTTCATCTGTGTTCCGAGAACAGGTTCGGCTCCCGGGAATTTTTCGAACTGCCAGCGTGGAATTTTGACGACCACGTAATCGAGCGTGGGCTCGAAGCACGCGGGTGTCTTTAGCGTGATATCGTTTTTGATTTCGTCAAGGCGGTAGCCGACGGCCAGTTTGGCGGCGATCTTCGCGATCGGGAATCCTGTTGCCTTGGATGCAAGCGCCGAGCTGCGAGAGACTCGCGGGTTCATTTCAACAATGACCATCCGTCCGTTCTCGGGATTGATAGCGAACTGAACATTCGAACCGCCCGTATCAACACCGATCTCATTCAGGCAGCGCAACGCGGCATCGCGCATCATCTGGTATTCGCGGTCGGTGAGCGTCTGCGCGGGCGCTACTGTGATCGAGTCACCGGTGTGCACTCCCATCGGGTCAAAATTTTCGATGGAACAGATGATAATGCCGTTGCCGGAAAGATCGCGCATCACTTCGAGCTCAAACTCTTTCCAGCCGAGGACGCTTTCTTCGACCAGGACTTCGTGAACGGGTGAAAGGTCGAGACCGCGTTCTAATATCTCAATCAGATCTTCGCGGTTGTACGCGATGCCGCCGCCGGTGCCGCCAAGAGTGAAGCTGGGGCGGAGGATGATCGGATACCCGATCTTGCGTGCGAACGCGATGCCGTCTTCAACGTTATTGACCAGTTGCGACTGTGTCATATCGAGACCGATCTTCTTCATCGCGTCTTTGAACAGCAGCCGGTCTTCGGCTTTCTTGATGGCGTCAATTTTCGCGCCGATCAGCTCGACACCATATTCATCGAGCACACCCGCTTCGGCGAGCTCCACTGCGAGATTCAGAGCCGTCTGACCGCCTACTGTCGAGAGCACGGCATCGGGACGCTCCTTGCGAATGACTTCCGCGGCAAATGCGAGGCTGAGCGGTTCGATGTAGGTGCGATCAGCCAAATTGGGGTCCGTCATGATTGTCGCCGGATTCGAGTTGATGAGAACGACCTCATACCCTTCCGCGCGAAGTACCTTGCATGCCTGTGCGCCCGAGTAGTCGAATTCGCAGGCCTGGCCGATGACGATGGGTCCGGAGCCGATGATCATGATCCGCTTGAGATCTGTTCGCCTGGGCATGCTAGCGCTTGGCGTCCTCCATGATGCTCGCGAACTCGCGGAAGAGGTAGTGCGAATCGTGCGGGCCCGGGGCTGCTTCGGGGTGGTATTGGACGCAGAACACTGGCTCGCTTCGATGCCGGAGTCCTTCGACCGTATCGTCGTTCAGGTTGAGGTGAGTAACTTCGACCTCGGAGTCCTTGAGCGAGGAAGGATCGACACAAAAGCCGTGGTTTTGGGATGTAATCTCAACGTTGCCGGTTTTGCGATTCAGTACCGGATGATTTGCGCCATGGTGTCCGAACTTGAGCTTGTACGTTTTTCCGCCAAGTGCCAGACCAAGGATTTGGTGTCCGAGACAAATCCCGAAGATGGGGGCCCTTCCGATCATCTTTCTGACCTGTGTGGCCTGATGTTCAAGCGGCTCAGGATCGCCAGGCCCGTTGGAGAGGAACACGCCGTCGGGCTTGAGCGCGAGTACATCTTCGGCCGTCGCATCGGAACGTACAACCGTCACCTGGGAGCCGATTTGTACAAGGTGGCGCAGGATATTGCGCTTGATGCCGAAATCGTATGCGACAACATGGTGGCGCGGTGCGGGCGCTTCGGACTGTTTGTCCGAAGCGGATACCGGATCGATTCCGTGCGTCCAAGCATAAGCATTGGCGGTTGAGACAAGCGAGACCAGATTGCGTCCCGTCATGGTTGGAAAGCTTCGAGCGGCATTGACAAGTTCGTTCGGGTCGTAATCGCCGACCGCGATGATGCCGCGCATCGCCCCACGGTCGCGCAAGTGACGGACGAGTTTGCGGGTATCTATGTCAGCGATGACTGGAATATTGTGCTGAGCGAGAAAATGCTCGGCGCGGTCTTCGGCGCGCCAGTTACTGACAACCGGCGAGATTTCGCGAACCACCAGCCCCTCAATATAAGGAGCCTGGGATTCGCAATCCGACTGGTTTGCGCCGTAATTCCCAATTTGCGGGTTGGTGAGAACAACAATCTGGCCACAGTAAGAAGGATCTGTGAAGATTTCCTGGTACCCGGTAATCGCAGTGTTGAAAACGACCTCGCCTGAGCGCGTGACGGGCGCGCCAAAACTCGTGCCTTCGAAGATTGCTCCATCTTCCAAGGCGACTACAGCTTGCTCCAACTATTAGGCTCCTACAAAAGTTGTGGGGATGCTGCAGGACAGCAGCGATCGGGGGCCGATCACTTGATTCTAGCATCCTGCTTGCCGGTTGGAGTGGGTACGCCGCGTCGGCGCCAGAGCTCCTTCCTGCTGAGCGGAAACGGGACGCGAGCGCGGAAGGCGTGGACGAGTTTCGGGCGCGTTCGCGGATTTTGAAAAAAGATTATTTGGAGCGGAATCAGCCACTTAAACTCGATTTCAGCTAGCGGGACGAACGCCCGGCCGATAGGCTCATGCGCGAAGGGCAAGTCCTAAATGTGTAAACCAAAATCGTCCCATTCCA